>JAEYZJ010000172.1 GCA_023430705.1 Pseudomonadota bacterium
CTGCGTCGAGGCCGGTCGGGTTGCGCCCCCCATGGGTGTAGATCTCCCACTCGTCGACGTTCTGCTGGCCTGGCGCCCGGGTCTGGCGGCGGCGGGCGTCGACCGAGACGACGATGCACTGGTCGCCAAACTTGTCGGCGGCCCGGGCGATGAAGTCCGGATCCGATACGGCGGCCGAGTTGATCGACACCTTGTCCGCCCCGGCCAGGAGGAGCTTGCGGATATCCTCGAGCTTGCGCACGCCGCCCCCCACCGTCACCGGCATGAAGCAGTGCTCGGCGGTGCGGGCCACGACGTCGAAGATGGTGTCGCGGTTCTCGTGGCTGGCGGTGATGTCGAGAAAGGTCAGCTCGTCCGCACCGGCGGCATTATAGGCGATCGCCGCTTCCACCGGATCACCGGCATCGACCAGGTCGACGAACTGCACGCCCTTCACGACGCGCCCGTCCTTGACGTCTAGGCAGGGGATGATGCGGGTCTTGAGGGTCATTCGGACGTGTCCTTGCGCTTGATCAGCGTGGTCCAGAGCGCGGCGCCGAAGCTGAACAGCCAGAAGAAGAAGGCAAACAGGCCGACCAGGGCGACAAGCGGCGAGACGATCCCCGCAAGTCCGAGATAGACCAGCATGAGAATGGGCAGGATGGCGACGGCGTACCACCAGAGCCTGATCTTGCCAATCAGCAGCGGCCGGTTGCGCGTCTCAGGCATCGAAGCCGAGCCTCCGCTTCCAGCGCCCGCGATGCCAGAGCAGCACGAGCAGCCAGATGGTGGCTGCGACTATGCCGGCCGGCCAGGTGAAGAGCGCATACCAGAACGTGTTCGCCATGCCCTGCAGTTCGGCGGCCTTGTCGACGCCATCAACGATACACGGGTCAAGGACGCCGTCGGTGACGGTGCAGCCATGGCCCTGCGCGACGTTGGCGGCATAGACCGTGAGGGCGATCGGCGCCATGGCTCCCACGAAGATCAGCGCCAGCGCGACGAGGTAGGGCCACCATGGAAAGCGCGGCGTGGTCACGCCGCCCTCACCTGCTTAAGCAGCGCCAGCGCTTCACGTGAATCAATCCGTCCGTCATAGAGCGCGCGGCCCGAGATCGCCCCTTCCAGCACCTGGTACTCCGGCTCGGTCATGGTCCGGATATCGTCCATCGAGGCGAGACCGCCAGAGGCGATCACCGGGATCGAGACGGCGCGCGCCAGTTCCAGCGTCGAGGGCCAGTTGATGCCCTTCAAGACGCCGTCGCGGTCGATGTCGGTGTAGATGATCGCCGCCACCCCCGCGCCCTCGAAGCGCTGGCCGAGTTCGATCGCGGTCAGCTCGGAGGTTTCGGCCCAGCCCTCGACCGCCACCTTGCCGCCGCGCGCATCGATGCCCACGGCAACCCGGCCGGGGAACTTTCGCGCGGCTTCGCGGACGAGTTCAGGATCACGCACCGCGACCGTGCCGAGGATGACGCGGGCAAGGCCCCTGGCCAGCCAGCTCTCGATATGCGCGATGGTGCGGATGCCGCCGCCGAGTTGCACCGGAAACTGCACGGCCTTGAGGATCGCTTCCACCGCCGCGCCATTGACGCTCTCACCGGCAAAGGCCCCATTGAGATCGACGACATGCAGGTACTCGAAGCCCTGGTCCTCGAAGCTCCTGGCCTGGGCGGCCGGGTCGTCGTTGAACACCGTCGCCTGCGCCATGTCGCCCAGCTTGAGGCGCACGCACTGGCCATCCTTGAGGTCGATAGCCGGAAAGAGGATCATGGCTTCCACCTCAGGAAGTTGCCGATCAGGGCCAGGCCGAGGGTCTGGCTCTTTTCGGGGTGGAACTGGGTGCCCAGCATGTTGTCCCGCCCGACGATAGCGGTGAGCGTCTGGCCGTACTCGGCAGTTGCCACCAGCGTTTCCGGCCGGTCGGTCGCCAGGTGGTAGGAGTGGACGAAATAGGCGTGCAACCCGTTCTCGCCGTCCGGAATGCCCTCGAGCAGGGGATGCGGCCGAGTGAAGGTCAGCGTGTTCCAGCCCATGTGCGGCACCTTGAGCCCGCCGGCGGGCTCGATGCGGACCACAGCGCCGGGAATCCAGCCGAGACCCCTGGTGACAGCCTTCTCGCGCCCCTCGGTCGCCATCAGCTGCATGCCGACGCAGATGCCGAGGAACGGCACGCCGCCGCGGATCACCCGTTCTTCCAGGGCCTCCACCATGCCGGTCACGGCGTCGAGGCCGGCGCGGCAGTCGGCAAAGGCGCCGACACCGGGCAGCACGATCCGGTCGGCGCGCCGTACCGCCTCGACATCGTCGGTGACGAGAATCTCGTCGCCGGTGCCGTTCTCGCGGGCGGCGCGTTCGAAGGCCTTGGCGGCCGAGCGCAGGTTGCCCGAGCCGTAGTCGATGATGGTGACGGTGCTCATGGAACCTGGCGCTTCATGTATTCGACGAGGGCGAGGTCCTCGGCGGCGGAGATGTAGTCGCCCTGGTAGGCGGCGCCATGGCGGGCGGTCCTGACGCGGCGGAAGGAGGATGCCTCGAAGCCGATCAGGACGGCGAAGAGAACGTAGAGCCAGAACCCCGCCGCGCCGCCGATCCACAGCGAGAGCGCGACGATCGCGAGGGTGCCCAGGACCCAACCGCCCAGCAGCAGCCACAGCCCATGCACCAGCGCGTGCACCGGCGGCAGCAGCGCAGCGGACCAGCTGAAGCGATCTGCCACAGCGATGGGCACTTGGTTTTCGTCCCGGTATAGGGAATAGAGGGTCACGGAGATTTGCCTCTGCGGCTCGAGCAGTGTTTCGACCGCCATAGACGAAAAGGCCTGCGGTTGGAAGCGCAGAGCCGGTTAAGGAGACTGAGCATGGCTCTCAACAATGACAACCCGCATGGTCCCGGCGAAGACGTGATCGATCCCGCCACGCCATTCCTCGGCTACCTGGGCCTCGGCCTGATCGTGCTCATGGCGGTCTTCAGCGGCTTCGTGCTGTATGCCGCCGCTTCGCACGGCTTCAGCTAAGGCCTGACTGCCGCCGCTACCCGCGAGGGGTGAGCGGCGCAGTCCGACGGACTACAGCGATCCCTTCGTCGAGGGGATCGCGTCCGCCGCCCGGGGATCGATCTCCACCGCATTCCGCAGTGCCCGCGCCAGCGCCTTGAAGGCGCTTTCGGCGATATGGTGGTTGTTGTCGCCGTAGAACGTCTCGACGTGCAGCGTGATCCCGGCATTCATGGCGAAGGCCTGGAACCACTCCCGGAACAGTTCGGTGTCCATCTCGCCGACCTTGTCGCGGGTGAACTCGACCTTCCAGACGAGGAACGGCCGGCCCGAAACGTCGAGCGCGACGCGGGTCAGCGTGCCGTCCATCGGCAGGTCCGACGACGCATAGCGCCGGATGCCCTTCTTGTTTCCCAGCGCCTGCTTCACTGCCTCGCCGAGCGCGATGCCGACGTCTTCGGCCGTGTGGTGGAAGTCGATGTGCAGGTCGCCTTTGGCGCGTACCGTGATATCGATCAGCGAGTGCCTGGACAGCTGGTCGAGCATGTGGTCGAGGAAGCCGATGCCGGTCTGCATGTCGTGCTTGCCGGTGCCGTCGAGATTGACCGACACGGTGATGTCGGTCTCGTTGGTCTTGCGGGCGATCTCGGCGGTACGCATGGCTTGGCTTTCCTGTTCAGGCACGAGGCCCTTAACAGGTAGCGCGGTCCGGGTGAAGATGGCGTGAAGGGCCGGCTCAGGCGGGGTCTGCAGATGTTGCACGAGCCGCCATCCGGCCTCGCCGTCGACGCAGGTCGGCGAACAGAGCGCCCGACAGGGGCGCCGTCGCCGCGGCAGGATTTGCATTCCGGGCGTCCGTCCCTAAATAAGGTCGAACAGTTCTGGAGTTAGTTTCCCATGTCTGAGGACAACACGTTTCCCGGCTGGCACGGCACGACGATCGTCGCCGTCCGCAAGGGAAACAAGGTGGTGCTTGCCGGTGACGGTCAGGTCTCGGTCGGCAACACCGTGATGAAGCACAGCGCCAAGAAGGTGCGGCGCCTTGCCGACGGCAAGGTGATCGGCGGGTTTGCCGGGGCAACCGCCGACGCCTTTACGCTGTTCGAGCGGCTGGAGGCCAAGCTCACCCAGTATCCCAACCAGCTGATGCGCGCCGCAGTCGAACTGGCCAAGGACTGGCGGACCGACCGCTACCTGCGCCGGCTGGAGGCGATGATGATCGTCGCCGACAAGGACGTGACCCTGGTGCTCACAGGCACCGGCGACGTGCTCACCCCCGACCACGACACCATCGCCATCGGCTCGGGCGGCAACTACGCCTACTCGGCGGCGCTCGCCCTCAGCGAGAACACCGACCTCGATGCCGAGGACATCGCACGCAAGGCGATGAAGATCGCGGCCGAGGTCTGCATCTACACCAACGAGAACGTTACGCTCGAGACCATCGAGACGTAAGTCAGGCGGCTGCATGGCGCCACACAGGGACGTGCCGCATGCGGGCGTCCGGAAGGAAGTCTGATGACCGATACCAATTTCTCACCGCGCGAGATCGTGTCCGAGCTCGACCGCTACATCGTGGGCCAGCAGGACGCCAAGCGCGCCGTCGCCGTCGCACTGCGAAACCGCTGGCGCCGGCAGCAACTGCCCGAGGCGCTGCGGGCCGAGGTGACGCCCAAGAACATCCTGATGATCGGACCGACGGGCGTCGGCAAGACCGAGATCTCGCGCCGCCTCGCCAAACTCGCGCAGGCGCCCTTCGTCAAGGTCGAGGCGACCAAGTTCACCGAGGTCGGCTATGTGGGCCGCGACGTCGAGCAGATCGTGCGCGATCTCGTCGAGGCCGGTATCTCGCTGCTGCGTGACAAGAAGCGCTCCGAGGTGCAGGCACAGGCCCATCACAATGCCGAGGAGCGCGTGCTGGATGCGCTGGTCGGTTCGTCCGCCACGCCCTCTACCCGCGACGCGTTCCGCGCCAAGCTGCGCACCAACGAGCTCGATGACCGGGAAATCGAGATCGAACTGACGGGGCAGGCGCCGCAGGGCGGCTTCGAGATTCCCGGCATGCCGGGCGCCAGCGTGATCAACATCCAGGACATGCTCGGCAAGGCCTTCGGCGGCCGCGGCGTCAAGCGCAAGGTCAAGGTGAAGGACGCCCACGCGCCCCTGATGGCCGAGGAGGCCGACAAGCTGCTCGACCAGGACTCGCTCACCCGCGAAGCGATCGAGCTGGTCGAGAACAACGGCATCGCCTTCATCGACGAGATCGACAAGGTCGCCAACCGCGAAGGCTACGGCCAGGGCCCGAGCCGCGAAGGCGTGCAACGTGACCTGTTGCCGCTGATCGAGGGAACGACCGTCGCGACCAAGTACGGGCCGGTGAAGACCGACCACATCCTGTTCATCGCGTCGGGCGCCTTCCACGTCTCCAAGCCGTCGGACCTGCTGCCAGAGCTTCAGGGCCGCTTGCCGATCCGGGTCGAACTCAAGGCGCTGAGCCGCGAGGACCTGATCGGCATCCTCAACGACACCGACGCCAGCCTCATCAAGCAGTATGTGGCGCTGATGCAGACGGAGGGGCTGACCCTCGACTTCAGCCCGGATTCGATCGAGGCGATCGCGGATGCGGCGGTGCATGTGAACGCCACGGTCGAGAATATCGGGGCCCGCCGGCTCTCGACCATCCTCGAGCGGCTGGTCGAGGACATCTCCTTTGATGCACCGGACAAGTCGGGCGAGACCATCCGTATCGACAAGGCCTACGTCGCCGACCGCATCGGCAAGATGGCAGCCGACACCGACCTCAGCCGGTTCGTGCTCTAGGCGCGTGAGCCCTCAGGATCCCCGCGAAAGCGGGGGTCTCCTGCCCTCACGCTTCACGTGAATCCACGCCTGCGTTCCCTCAGCTCGCGTTGACGTGCCCGAACTGGGCGCCGTGCAGGCGGGCATAGGCGCCGCCGCGGGCCAGCAGTTCGTCGTGGCTGCCCTGCTCCTCGATGCCTTCCGGGCCGACCACGACGATGCGGTCGGCATTGCGGATGGTCGCGAGCCGATGCGCCACGACCAGGGTGGTCCGGCCTTGGCTCAAGTCGGCCAGCGCCTGCTGGATCGCGTACTCGGTTGTCGTGTCGAGCGCCGAGGTGGCTTCATCGAGAATGAGGATCGGCGGGTTCTTGAGGAAGATGCGGGCGATGGCGAGGCGCTGCTTCTGGCCGCCCGAGAGCTTCACGCCACGCTCACCGGCGAGCGTATCGAGACCGTCCGGGAGCGCGGCGACGAACTGGTCCAGCGAGGCGCGCCGGAGCGCGTCCCAGATCTCCTCGTCGGTCGCCCCGAGCCGGCCATAGGCGACGTTATCGCGGATGGTCGAGCCGAACAGGAACACGTCCTGCTGCACGATGCCGATCTGGTTGCGCAGGGACGCCTGCGTCATGTCGCGGATGTCGATGCCATCGATGGTGATGGCGCCGCCCGTCACATCATAAAAGCGCGGCAGGAGCGAGCAGATCGTGGTCTTGCCCGCCCCCGACGGGCCGACGAAGGCCACGGTCTCGCCCGCCCCGATGGAGAGGCTCAGCCCATCCAGCACCTTGCCGTGGCCGGAATAGGCAAAGCTCACGTCCCGGTACTCGATGTCGCCGCGCAGCTTGGTGACGGCAATCGCACCGGGACGATCGGCGATGTCTGGCTCGGTGTCCATGAGGGTGGTGAAGCGGCGGAAGCCGGCGATGCCCTTGGGATAGCTCTCGAGCACCGAGGTGATCTTGTCGATCGGGCGGAAGAAGACGTTGACCAGCAGCAGGAAGCCGACGAAGCCGCCATAGCTCAGCTGGCCCTCGAGCACGAACCAGGTGCCCGCCACCATGACGATCAGCTGCACGAGCCGGGTCGAGAGATAGCTCAGCGCGATCGAGGCGGTCATGTAGGCGTAGGCGTTGAGCTTGGTCGCCTTGTAGGCCTCGTTGT
>JAEYZJ010000219.1 GCA_023430705.1 Pseudomonadota bacterium
CTCGCTGCCGCCGGGAGCTCCGCCGGTGCTGACACCCAACGTACTGGCGCAGACGGTGGTCGTCGGGATCATGGGCTACTATATCGCCAGCTACCTCGATTTCTCGGCGCTGGGCTACATCACGGCGCAGCTGGATCGGCTCATCCTGCTGACCTACCCGTTCTTCGTGGTGCTGTTCGGCGCTGTGTTCTTCCGGCGCCGCATCACGCTGCCGATGGTCGCTGCGCTGTTGGTCAGCTACCTCGGCATCGCGCTGATCTTCGCGCACGACATGCGCATCGAGGGAGAGCATGTGTTGCTCGGCTCGGCCCTGGTATTTGGTTCGGCCATCGTCTACGCAGCCTACCAGATCATGGCGAAGCCGCTGATCGACCGGCTTGGCGCAGAACTCTTCACCTCGATCGCGATGAGTGCGGCGGGACCAGCGGTAATCGTGCATTTCCTCGCCACCCACCCGATCGGGGCGCTGGCCGTCACCGGCAACGGCTTCCTGCTGATGCTGGCGATCGGAACGATCTCGACGGTGGTGCCTGCCTACTGCATTTCGGGGGCCATCGGCCTCATCGGGCCGGAGCGCACGGCGATCATCGGAAACATCTCGCCACTGGTCACCGTGGGCCTCGCGATCTTCATCCTGGGCGAGGCTTTCACGGTCTGGCACGCGCTGGGAACTGCCCTGGTGTTGGGCGGCGTGTGGCTGTTCACCCGCAAGGAAAAGCCCAAGGTGAAAGTGCTGGAGGAGAGCACGGCCTGACGGACGCCTGCGCCGCTGCCCCAAGCAGAAATCCCCGCTTTCGCGGGGACCTTATTGCTCTGCCAGTCGCGCAGGACGATCAGATGTGGATAGCGCCATCGCCGCACATCAGCGCGGCCTCCTTGATGGCCTCCGACAGGGTCGGGTGGGCATGCGTGGTGCGGGCGAGATCCTCTGCGGCTCCGGAGAACTCCATCAGTACGGCAATCTCGTGGATCATCTCGCCGGCATTCTTGGCGATGATCTGGGCGCCTAGCACGCGGTCGGTGGCGCCGTCGGCGAGTATCTTCACATAGCCCTGCGTCGCCAGCATCGCCTTGGCGCGGCCGTTTGCCGTGAAGGGGAACTTGCCGGTCTTGTACTCGACGCCGGCGGCCTTGAGTTCGTCCTCGGACTTCCCGATCCAGGCCACCTCGGGGCTCGTGTACATCACCGATGGAATGTGGCCGTAGTTGATATGCGGCTTCTGGCCGGCGATGATCTCGGCGACAGCGTGCCCCTCGTCCATCGCCTTGTGAGCCAGCATCGGGCCGGCGACGACGTCGCCGATGGCGTAGATCCCGGGCACGTTGGTCTTGAACTGGGCATCGATGCGCACGCGGCCGCGCTCGTCGAGCGCCACGCCGGCGCCGTCCAGCCCCAGGCCCTCGGTGGTTGGCTTGCGGCCCACGGCGACGAGGACCGCGTCGGCCTCGAGCCAGGTCGCTTCGCCACCCGCCGCCGGCTCCAGCTTGGCGCGCACCGAGCCGTCTCCCTGCTTCTCGACGGCGGTGACCTTGGTCGAGAGCTTGAACTCCATGCCCTGCTTCTGCAGCGTGCGCTGCATCTGACGGGCGGCTTCGCTGTCGAGGCCGGGCAGGATGCGGTCGAGGAACTCGACGACCTGTACCTTGGCGCCGAGGCGACCCCAGACCGAGCCGAGCTCGAGCCCGATGATGCCACCGCCGATGACCAGCAGTCGCTTGGGCACTTCCTGGAAGGCGAGGGCCCCGGTAGAGGAGACGACCTTGTTCTCGTCGATCTCGATGCCGGGCAGGCTGATCGGCACGGAGCCCGTGGCGATGACGATGTTTCGTGTCTCGATGGTTGTCGGCGCGCCGGTGTCGGGCGTCACCAGCACGCGCCCAGCCGCCGGGATCGAGCCGGTGCCGCGGAACGTCGTGATCTTGTTCTTCTTGAACAGGAACTCGATGCCGCCGACATTGGCGACAACGGTGTCGTCCTTATGCTGCTGCATCTGCTTGAGGTTGAGCTGAGGGGTTACCTCGATGCCGAACTGGCGGAACTGGTGGCTGGCCTCCTCGTAGAGTTCGGACGCGTGCAGCAGGGCCTTGGACGGGATGCAGCCGATGTTGAGGCAGGTGCCGCCGAAGGTGGCCCACTTCTCCACGACGGCCACTTTCATCCCCAGTTGCGCAGCGCGGATGGCAGCGACGTAGCCCCCCGGGCCCGAACCGATTACCACGAGGTCGAAAGTGTCAGCCATGATGTCTCCGAGAAGCTCTCTGCGGCGCCATCATGCGGCGCCCGCGCTGCCGATATAGGACTGACACACGGGTTAGACCACCCGGCATCGGGAGGAAACCCCGTTGCTGGGAATGGCAATGCGAAATCCGCATGAATCGTCCGAAGGTGACGCCCGGGAACATCACGATCGGCGCCGATGCCTATGCGGTCCAGACGGGCGCTGCACAATGCGAGCGATCGCGGTTGCGTTCACGGTACGAGGGCGCGTCCCCCGGTGACCGACAGCGTCGTGCCGGTGACATAGCCGGCATCGTCCGACAGCAGCCACAGGATCGAGCGGGCGACCTCGTCAGCGGTGCCGGGGCGGCCTACGGGAATCGACGAGGCGAGCATCTGCGCCCGGTCAGGCACACCGCCCTGGGCGTGAAAGTCTGTATCGATGATACCGGGGCGCACGCCGTTGACGCGGATGCCCTCGCCGGCAACCTCGAGGGCAAGCCCAAGCGTGAAGGTGTCGACGGCGCCCTTGCTGGCGGCATAGTCCAGATAGGAGCCGGGGGCACCAAGCTTGGCGGCGGCCGAACTCAGGTTCACGATGCCCCCGCCGGTGCCGCCGTGCCGCGTCGACATACGCCGAACGGCGGCCGCGGAGCAGAGCATTGTACCTAGCACGTTGACGCGCAGCACATCGGCGATGCGCGAGGGTGCCATCTGGTCCAGCCTGGAGACCGGCGCGATCATGCCGGCATTGTTGACGAGCGCCTTGAGCGGTCCCATGCGGTCGGCTGCGGCGAAGATATGCTCGATCTCCTCCTCGCGGCCGATATCGCCCCGCACGGCTACCGCCTCTCCCCCCGTGGCGTGGATGGCGGCGCAAACGCTTTCGGCGGCAGCGACGTTGCCGAGATAGTTCACAATCACGCCATAGCCGCGCTCTGCTGCCAGCCGCGCCACCGCCGCCCCGATGCCGCGACTGCCGCCAGTGACGACAAGAACCTGCTCCGCCATGGATTTCCTCCTGTTTGCAGCAATCTACGATATCCGTACGAGCGAACGATAGTGGCGACGAGGGTCCCGGCTGCGAGAAGACGGCACTCCGAGGGCCGGTCAGTTTACCCTTGCAATTGTCCCCGCAGACGTGAACAAAGCGGGCACAGTGGCAGAGCTTCCGGACATTGTGGCGGTGATGGTGAGCGTGTCGGTCGACGGGCCGTACAGCTACCGCGTGCCCTATGGACAGAAGGTGGAGCGCGGCTCGATCGTTGCCGTGCCGCTGGTGGGACGGCTGACGCTGGGTGTCGTCTGGGGCGTGCCCAAGGACAACTACGCGCACAACCGGCTCAAGGACATCGCCCGTGTCTACGACGTGCCGCCACTCCCGGAAGAGTTGCTGAAGACTGTCGACTGGGTGAGCAGGTACACCCTTGCTTCTCCCGGGCTAGTGCTGCGCTCGGTGCTGCGGTCCACCGAGGCGCTCGAGCCGGAGCGCACGATCTCAGCCTACCGTTCGACGGGTATCGAGCCGGACAAGCGTACCAAGGCCCGCGACAAGGTTCTCGAGCTGCTGATGGACGGCGAGGCCTGGGCGAAATCCGCGATCGTGGGGGCAGCGGGTGTCTCGGCATCGGTCGTGGAGGGACTGGAGAGGTCCGGGGCGCTCATGCGGGTCGAGATGCCGCCGCCGCCCGTTGCACTTCCGCCCGACCCGGATGCGGCCCCGCCGAAGCTCAGTCCCGATCAGGCCGCGGCGCTGCAGCGGATCCGCGCATTGCCGGTCGACCGGTACGGCGTGGTGCTGCTCGATGGCGTCACCGGCGGCGGGAAGACCGAGGTGTTCTTCGAGGCGGTCGCGGACACGCTGCGTGCCGGACGGCAGGCGCTGGTGCTGCTCCCGGAGATCGCGCTGACCTCCACCTTCGTGCAGCGCTTTACGAGGCGCTTCGGGACGCGGCCGGCAGAATGGCACTCCGACATGACGCCATCGCAGCGCAGCCGGACCTGGCGCGCGGTGCTGAACGGCGACGTGCAGGTGGTACTGGGCGCTCGCTCGGCGCTCTTCCTGCCGTTCCGCCGGCTGGGGATGATCGTTCTCGACGAGGAGCATGACGGGGCGTTCAAGCAGTCGGATGGGGTGAACTACCATGCCCGCGACATGGCGGTGGTGCGGGCGAGGTTCGCCGAGGCGCGGGTCATCCTGTCGTCCGCGACACCGTCGGTCGAAAGCCGCAACAACGCCAATACCGGCCGCTACACGCATGTGCTGCTTACCTCGCGCTACGCCGAGGCCGGGCTGCCGGACATCACGCCCATCGACATGCGCGAGGAGCCGCCCGAGAAGGGCGAGTGGATCGCGCCGAGGCTCGCCCGCGAGGTGTTTGCGACGCTCGACCGGGGTGAGCAGGCACTGTTGTTCCTCAACCGGCGTGGATATGCGCCACTGACGCTGTGCAAGAGTTGCGGGCACCAGTACCAGTGCCCGCACTGCTCGGCCTGGCTGGTGGAGCACCGGTTCCGCGGCATCCTGATGTGCCACCACTGCGGCCATACCATACGAACCCCCAAGGTCTGTACCGAATGCGGCACGGACGATTCGCTGGTACCGGTCGGGCCGGGCATCGAGCGCGTAGCGGAGGAGGCGGCGGCGCGCTTTCCTGGGGCGCGGACAGTGGTGCTCTCCTCAGACATGGGCTCGAACCAGGAGCTCAAGCGGCGCTTCGACGAGATCGAGCGCGGCGAGCGTGACCTGGTCATCGGCACGCAACTGGTCGCCAAGGGACACCACTTCGAAAAGCTGACCCTTGTCGGCGTCCTCGATGCCGATCTCGGCCTCGATCGCGGCGATCCGCGCGCTGCGGAGCGGACATTCCAGGTCCTCACCCAGGTGACGGGGCGCGCGGGCCGTGCCAACCGTTCCGGCAAGGCGTTTCTCCAGACCTATCACCCCACCCATCCGGTGATGCAGGCAATGGTGAAGGGTGACCGGGAGGCGTTCTACCGGCACGAGCTGCTGGCGCGCGAGGCGGGCCAGTTGCCGCCCTTCGGCCGCCTCGCGGCGTTGATCGTCTCGGCAAGCGAGCACGACCCCGCTTTCGCCTTCGCCAAGCAGTTGCTGGCCGCGGCGCCAATGGCGGAGGGTCTGAAGCTGTTCGGGCCCGCCGATGCGCCGATCGCAATGATCCGCGGTCGGCATCGCGTCCGGCTGCTGGCGCAGTCGGTCCGCGACTTCGATCTTTCGGGCTACGTTCGATTCTGGCTCGCCAGCGGCCCCAAGGCCAGCGGCAACCTCAGGGTGCAGGTCGACATCGACCCGCAGAGCTTCCTCTGACCCAGGGCTTTACGCGTCCTTGGCCTGCAGCGGGCCGAGGATGTCGATGTTGCGGCGGGCTGCGGCGGCGATCAGTGCAGGGACATCCGGCTCCTGAGGCACCGGCAGCACCGCGGCGGTCGCCGGCTCGCTGACGTCGCGGACGAACTCGCCGAACCCCGGCCCGGAGATCAGCAACAACCGCGCTGCCTTGTCGCCCTCCACCCGGAAGCCATGTGGAATGCCGCGCGGGCCGAAAGCGTATCCGCCGGGTCCGAGCCGAATGGACTGAGCCGCCACGAAGACTGAGACCTCGCCTTCGATGACGAAGAAAGATTCGTCCTCGTCGCGGTGCAGGTGCCACGGCGATTCGAAGCCGGCGGGGATCAGCTGGTCGACGACGCTCAGTGCGCCGTCCGTAGCTTCACCGCCGGCGCGGATATAGGTCAGCGTGGCGAGGAACCACAGCGGCGGGTCGGATGGCTTCAGGTTGCTGGCATGCACGTTCATCTGGTCCCCTCTGGACGCCTACCCGGCGCACCTCTAGAATTCATGCAAAACGAATTTCACGAAAATACTCTATCGTCAATATGAGGTGAGATGACGACCCGCAGCTACACCTTGGGCAAGCGCAAGTCGGCGCAGGAGGAGACGCGCGAACGCATTGTCCAGGCGACGATGGCGCTGCATGACGTGAAAGGCATCGTCGCCACCAGCTATGTCGAGATCGCCGAGCGGGCAGGGGTCGGTGCGGCCACCGTCTACCGGCACTTCCCGAATCCCGGCGACCTGGTCGTCGCCTGCGGCGCCCATGCCTGGGCGGAAATGCAGCCATTCCAGCCGGATTCGCTCCCCGACCTGCCCGTGGATGTGCACACGCTCGAGCAGCGGCTGGCATGGCTCTGCGGCGAACTCGATGCCTTCTACCGTCGCGGCGGCGTCAGGCTCCTCGTGGCGCAGGCCGAACGCTCGCGCGTCCCTGAACTCGAGACGTTCATGCTCAAGGTCGAAGCCGGAATCGATGCGCTGGTTGCCCACGCGCTCGGGCCGACCGCTGGTCAAGCGGGGCAGCAGGCGGCCATCGCCCTCACCCGGCTCGCCGTGTGGGATAGCCTTGGTGCCGGCGGACTGCTGAGCTCGGGAATGGGACTATGGGCGGCCATTGTCGCCCGGGGGGTCGAGCTTCAACGCGACGAATGACGAGGGGCACGCGTGCTGCGACAAAACTCCCGGAAAGACTCATGCGCGCTCGCCTTGCGATGGCAAACATCGCGTGTTAGAGGGGGCGCGAATTCCGGGAGCCTTCGGCTTTTCCCGGCGAACAATCACAAGCGACAGCAGCCTCCGGCGACCTTAACTGGCCGGCCCGGGGTTGCGCAGCGACAAAGGGTGACGGGGCTTGGCAGCGCAGGACTCAGTGCTTTCCCAGATCGCGCGGCCATATGCGTCGGCGCTCTTCGATCTCGCCAAGGCAGACGATACAGTCTCCGCAGTAGAGGAGGGGCTTGAAAAGCTCATCGCCCTTGCCGACGAAAACCCCGACTTTGCGCGTTTCCTGCGCTCTCCGGTGATCAACACCGAAGAGAAGGCGCAGGCGATGCATGCGCTGCTGGCAAGGGCCAACGCGCACACGACGGTCGGCAATTTCGTCAAGGTCGTGGCGCGCAACGGGCGCCTGTTTGCCCTTCCGGCCATAGTTGCCGCGTTCAAGGAGCGTGCTGCAGGCCATCGCGGCGAGGTTGCCGCCGACGTCACGTCGGCCGTGCCCTTGACGCCGGCGCAGGTCGCGTCTCTGGCCGACACGCTCAAGGCGAAGATCGGCAAGTCCGTCACCCTCAACCAGCACGTCGATCCCAGCCTGATCGGTGGCCTCGTGGTCAAGGTCGGCAGCCAGATGATCGACAGCTCACTCAAAACCAAGCTCACGGCGATGAAGATCGCGATGAAAGAGGTCGGATAATGGATATCAAAGCCGCGGAAATCTCTGCGATCCTCAAGGAGCAGATTCAGAATTTCGGCCAGGAAGCCGAGGTGTCCGAAGTCGGCCAGGTGCTTTCCGTCGGTGACGGTATCGCCCGCGTCTACGGCCTCGACAACGTGCAGGCCGGTGAGCTCGTCGAGTTCCCGGGCGGCATCATGGGCATGGCTCTGAACCTCGAGACCGAGAACGTCGGCGTGGTGTTGTTCGGCGCCGACCGCGGCATCAAGGAAGGCGACGTCGCCAAGCGTACCGGCTCGATCGTCGATACCCCGGTCGGCAAGGAGCTGCTCGGCCGCGTGGTCGATGCGCTCGGCAACCCGATCGACGGCAAGGGCCCGCTCAAGGCCGTCGAGCGCCGTCGAGTCGACGTGAAGGCGCCGGGCATCCTGCCGCGCAAGTCGGTGCACGAGCCGATGTCGACCGGCATCAAGGCGATCGATGCCCTGATCCCCATCGGCCGCGGCCAGCGCGAACTCATCATCGGCGACCGCCAGACCGGCAAGACCGCGGTGATTCTCGACACCTTCCTAAACCAGAAGCCCGCGCACGCCGCCGGCGCTTCGGAGCAGGAAAAGCTCTACTGCATCTACGTCGCCGTCGGTCAGAAGCGCTCGACCGTCGCGCAGTTCGTCAAGGTACTGGAAGACGCCGGCGCCCTGGAATACTCGATCGTCGTCGCGGCGACCGCCTCCGATCCGGCCCCGATGCAGTTCCTGGCGCCGATGACCGGTGCTGCCATCGGCGAGTATTTCCGCGACAACGGCATGCATGCCGTGATTGCCTATGACGACCTGACCAAGCAGGCCGTCGCCTACCGCCAGATGTCGTTGCTGCTGCGCCGTCCGCCGGGCCGCGAAGCCTATCCGGGCGACGTGTTCTACCTGCACTCGCGCCTGCTCGAGCGTGCTGCCAAGCTGAACGAGGAACATGGCCTCGGTTCGCTGACTGCGCTGCCGGTGATCGAGACCCAGGCGAACGACGTGTCCGCCTACATCCCCACCAACGTGATCTCGATCACGGACGGACAGATCTTCCTCGAGACCAACCTCTTCTTCCAGGGCATCCGGCCGGCGGTGAACGTCGGTATCTCGGTCAGCCGCGTGGGTGGTAACGCCCAGATCAAGGCGATGAAGCAGGTTGCCGGTTCGCTCAAGGGCGAACTCTCGCAGTACCGCGAGATGGCTGCGTTTGCGCAGTTCGGTTCGGACCTCGACGCCGCGACCCAGCGCCTGCTGAACCGCGGTGCCCGCCTCACCGAGTTGCTGAAGCAGCCGCAGTTCGCGCCGCTTAAGCCGGAAGAGGAGGTCGCCGTGATCTTCGCCGGTGGCCAGGGCTATCTCGATGACCTGCCGGTCAACAAGGTCGGCGAGTTTGAGGCGGGCCTGCTCAGCTACCTGCGCTCGCGGGCGCCGGACGTGCTGACCACGATCGCCACGGAGAAGGCGCTGTCGGACGACCTCCGCGCCAAGCTCAAGGCCGCCATCGACGCGTTCAAGAAGACGTTCTCGTAAGCCCTTCGGATTGGGCGGGGTCCCCCGGGACCTCGCAGCAGGAGTAAGAGCGGCCGATGCCCTCGCTAAAGGACCTCAAGAACCGGATCGCCTCGGTCAAGTCGACCCAGAAGATCACCAAGGCCATGCAGATGGTGGCAGCGGCCAAGCTTCGCCGCGCCCAGGAAGCAGCCGAGGCGGCGCGTCCCTATGCCGAGCGCATGGGGAATGTGCTGGCAGCGCTCGGCACAGCTTATGCCGGCCGTCAGGATGCACCGGCGCTGCTGGCCGGCAACGGCCGCGACCAGGTGCACCTGCTCGTCGTTGCGACTGGTGAGCGTGGCCTCGCCGGCGGCTTCAACTCCTCGATCGCCCGTCTCGCCCGTGAAACGGCGCTGCGGCTGATCGGTGAGGGCAAGACCGTGAAGATTCTCACTGTCGGCCGCAAGGGCAACGATATCCTCAAGCGTACCTTCGCCGACAAGATCGTCGACACGATCTCGTTCCGCGAAGTCCGCCAGATCGGCTATGTCAACGCCGCGCAGGTGGGCGAGAAGATCCTCTCCATGTACGCAGCGGGCGAGTTCGACGTCGCTACCCTGTTCTATGCGCGCTTCCGGTCGGTGATCAGCCAGATCCCGACGGCCCAGCAGCTGATCCCTGCCAAGTTCGAGGTGACCGAGAGCACTTCGTCCGAGACGCTGATCTACGAGTACGAGCCCGACGAGGAAGCCATCCTTGCCGACCTGCTTCCGCGCAACATCTCGGTGCAGGTTTTCAGGGCGCTGCTCGAGAACAACGCGTCCTTCTTCGGCTCGCAGATGAGCGCGATGGACAACGCGACGCGCAACGCCGGCGAGATGATCAAGAAGCTGACACTGAGCTACAACCGCCAGCGTCAGGCGCAGATCACCAAAGAACTCATCGAAATCATTTCGGGCGCGGAAGCGCTCTAGCAGGAACGAGGTAACAGATGGCCCGCGCAGCAACTGCAGCAAAAGCCCCGGCGACCGAGAAGGCTCCCGCCGCCAA
>JAEYZJ010000257.1 GCA_023430705.1 Pseudomonadota bacterium
GGCGCCAGTCGACAACACGACACCGGCGGCCAGCATGGCCGCCAGGCTGATGATAGACTTCATAGGTTCCTCCCTCGCCGCCTGGGCGGCACATTGCTGTACGTACCTCAGAGGCCCTCCCGAGACCCCCCTCGCCGCCTTCAGCAGCAGGTACAGGACATATCCTTACACAAGAGCAGTATTAGTCAAGCCTTTGGGGGTGAGGGCGTGCGATATCTAAAAATCATTTCGCAGCAGTGCTTTGGATGCTGATGTCATTGGCATTGACAGTGAAGACTTCTGCTCAGCGGCGCAAATAGAGATGACAACGTAATCATGGACAACGGCGGGAAGGGTGGCCCTGTTCAGCATCCACCACGTTTGCCGCCAGGCCCGCCTCGGCTCGTCTCCTTGTAGCGCTCGCTCATGTCGTGGCCGGTCTGGCGCATGGTCTCGACGAGACGTCCAGCGACACCTTAGGGACTTGTGAGCGCCATTCCCCCTTCAGGGCGAGCGAGGTGGGTGGTCACCGCCTTCACGGCGCTGAAGGCACTGCGCCCGATGCCTGGAATCTGGACGAGACCGGCGACCGGCGGGGAGTGCAATCGTGCCGATCCCCTTGGCTGAATATTCACGCTGTCCCGCATTGGTGTCGCACCACAGATGCATGTCGCGCGTTCAGGGGCGGGGGCAATGCAGGAGGTGTCACATGAAAGCTCTTCTCGCCTTGTCCGTTGCGTTACTTGCCGCCGACTCTCTCACGCCTTCGTTGGCTCAGCCGCTCAGGATCACCGTCCCGGGCGGTATTCCCGTGACCCTGCCCAGCCACCCGTATGCCGGGGAGGGCTACACCTTCGACTGGCGAGACCAGGCCGACGGCGATAATTTCGATCCGGCCGCCGCGGCCATCGACGCCACCAACGCGGCCTTTCCGCGCCGACCGATCGACTTCCCCGTCAATATCGACCTTGCCGGTGAGCTTGCGGTCTACCGCGGCTCGTGGACCAGGCATATCGAGGCCTGCCAGGCTCGCTTCCCCAGCTACGACCTCGTCTCCGACACGATACTGGTCGACGGGCTGCCGGTTCCCTGTCCGTACTGAGCGAGGCTCACCGTCGGACACTGGCCGGCGGTGTTGCGCGGTGTCGGTCTGCGTCCTACTTCTTGAGATGTAGCCGGGAACACCTCCATGGACGCCGCCGCCCCCGCCCCAGGCCCACCGAACGCCGGCATCGCCATCAAGACGGAAGTCGTCTTGATCGGCGCGGGGCAGGCAGGGCTGTCTTCGGCGTATCACCTTAGGCAGCGTGGGCTCGAGGCCGGCCGCGGCTTTATCGTCGTGGACAGCTCGCCTGGGCCGGGCGGCGCCTGGCAGTTTCGTTGGCCGACGCTGACGCTTTCAACCGTCAACCGCGTCCATGACCTGCCGGGTATGGCGTTCTCGGAGGCAGTGGATACCACCCGCACCGAAGTGGAGGCGGCGGTAGCAGTGCCGCGCTACTTTGCAGCCTATGAAGAACGTTTCGGGCTCAATGTCGTCCGGCCGGTGAAGGTGGAGGTGGTCTGCCGCCGTGGCGAGCGGTTTCGCGTCGAGACCGATCGCGGGCTGTTCTCGGCGCGTGGCATCATTAATGCCACCGGCACCTGGGAGACGCCCTACATCCCCGACTATCCCGGCCGCGAACGCTTCGGGGGCCGTCAGTTGCA
This sequence comes from Pseudomonadota bacterium, assembly GCA_023430705.1. Classification (GTDB taxonomy): domain Bacteria; phylum Pseudomonadota; class Alphaproteobacteria; order Rhizobiales; family Devosiaceae; genus Devosia_A. The sequence continues at coordinate 1,687 of JAEYZJ010000257.1, forward strand.
CACGCGCGACTACCGCACTGCGGCAGAGTTCGCCGGCCAGCATGTCGTCATCGTGGGCGGCGGCATCTCGGCTATCCAGCTCCTCAACGAGATATCGCAGGTAACGACAACCACCTGGGTGACGCGGCGGCCGCTGCAGTTCCGCGACGGACCGTTCGACCAGGAAGCAGGCCGGGCGGCTGTCAGGCTGGTAGAGGAACGCGTGCGGGCCGGCCTGCCGCCAAGTTCCGTGGTGTCGGTCACCGGACTGCCCCGCTCTGCGCTGATCGAGGCGATGGACGCGCGCGGGGTTCTGGAGCGGCGGGAAATGTTCAGCGAGATCACGGAGGCCGGGGTGCGCTGGGCCGATGGACTCGAGCAGCGGGCGGACGTGATCGTCTGGTGCACCGGATTCCGCTCCTCGCTCGATCACCTCGCGCCACTGCTGCTGCGGGAAGATTCCGGAGGTATCCTGATGGGGGGACGGCTTGCCACGCAGGTCGTCAAGGAACCTCGGGTGCATCTCGTCGGCTATGGTCCCTCAGCCTCGACCATCGGCGCCAACCGGGCCGGCAGCGCCGCAGCAGCCGAGCTGCTGGCGACGCTCGGCATCCAGCAAGGAATTGGAGCGACCGCCCCCAATCCGGGCCGGTAAAGGTCCAGGCAGAAGAAAGGGGCGCCCGTCGCCGGACGCCCCTCTGCCCTCAACGTCGTACCGCCTAGTTCTGGATGCAGGTGTCGGCAGTGTCCTTGGTGCATTCATCGAGGCCGGTGAAGACCGGGTCCTCGACCGGCTTGCCGGCGATCAGGTCCAGCATCACCGAGGGGGCCATGTACCCCATCTCGAACGGCCGCTGGCCGACGAGCGCGGTGACGAGACCTTCCTTGGCGATCGCCACTTCCTCGCCGATCGTGTCGGCCGCGCCGATCGCAAACTCGTTGTTCGCGATCTTGTCGGCGAGCGGCCTGAACAGGTCACGGTAGGGCTGCGGAGCGCCGAACAGCGGCCAGCCGCCCATGATACCGAAGGCGACGAGGTCGGGATTGGCGGCGAGAATGTCGCTCATCGCCTGCACGCCCTTGGCGCCGTCGTCATTGGTGAACACGGGGCATCCCGCCACTTCGGTCCAGCCGCCTTCGCCCTTCAGCTCGGCGAGCCCTTCCTGACCGGAAACGGCGTCACGGAAGCCCTGCGCGCGACGCAGGATGTTGTCGGCGGCGGGGTTGCCCTGGATGGTGCAGACCTTGCCGCCATTCGGGATCGCCTGCTTCACGTATTCGCCGATGCGATAGCCCATCTGGTAGTTGTCGGTGCCCAGATAGGTCTTGCGCAGGGCGGCGTCTTCCTTGGCGAGGTCGGCGTCGAGCGTCATCACGGGGATGGTCGGGTTGGCGGACCGGATCGCCTGGGCGATCAGCGGCGCGTTGGACGGCGAGATCGCGATCGCGGCCGTCGTTGCCTTGCTCAGCATGTCCTGGACGATCTGGGCCTCGCCCGCCTCGTCAGAGGTCGAGGCTGGGCCAGTGTAGAAGCACTCGTACTCGGAATCGGCATTCTCGCCGTTCCACTTCTGGCAGCCTTGGTTGATGGCTTCGAAGAAGGGATTGTCGAGCCCCTTCACGACGATGACGAGCTGCTTCTTCTGGGCCAAAGCCGGGCTTGCGGCCAGGGCAACGAGCCCCGCGACCGCGAGTAGTGTCAATGCCTTCATGAAGTCCTCCCATTGAGATGGGGGAATGAAATACTATCGCCTCTGGTCCCTCACCACGGCGGTAGCGTTCCTCATCCTCCCAATGCGCAAAGTTAGTCCGCGATGTCGGGGTTCGTCAACTTGCATCCTGTAAAAAGTCGTACTTTTGTTGGCGCTTTGCGTTGACGTTCTTCCTGCCAACTCGATAGACTTCAAACACTGGCGTCGCCTGGGAGGGGGAAGCCGACAGCAGCAACAGCTTGGCGCCGCCACCCGTGGGCGGTGGCGTCCGGTTGCGCGCAGGGAGGGATGCGGCACGTGGCGGTTCTGGAACTTGAAAACATATCCAAGCACTTCGGCGCTATCCACGCCGTCACCGACGTCTCGTTCAGCCTCGAGGCGGGTGAGGTGGTGGGGCTGATGGGCGACAACGGCGCCGGCAAGTCGACGTTGGTGAAGATGATAGCCGGCAATTTTCCGCCGAGCAGCGGGACCATGCGGATGGACGGGCGGGAGGTTCACCTCAGCGGGCCGCTCGATGCCCGCCGGCACGGCATCGAGATCGTCCATCAGGACCTCGCGCTCTGCAACAACCTGACGGCTGCCGCCAATGTCTATCTGGGGCGCGAACTGATGACCGGCTTCGGCCCGTTAAGGATCCTCGACTATTCCGGGATGTACAACCGGGCTTCCGAACTCTTCAAGGAGCTGAAGTCCGAGACCCGGGCACGCGACCTCATCAAGCAGATGTCGGGTGGCCAGCGGCAGGCTGTCGCGATTGCGCGCACCATGCTCAGCGAGGCCAAGATTGTGCTCATGGACGAGCCTACTGCGGCCATCTCGGTGCGACAGGTGGCCGAGGTCCTCAACCACATCCGGCACCTGCGCGACCGGGGCATCACGGTGGTGCTGATCAGTCACCGCATGCCCGATGTGTTTACGGTCGCTGACCGGGTGATCGTCATGCGGCGGGGGCGCAAGGTGGCCGACAAGGCCATCACCGCCAGCTCGCCCGAGGAAGTGACCGGCCTGATCACCGGCGCGATTGAGCAGGTGAGCTGATGTCGATTACGCTCGAACAGACCATTGCGAAGCGCCAGGGCAACTGGGCCACGGCGATGCTGAACAGCCAAGCCTTCTGGGTGCTGGTGGCGATTCTTGTGGCGTGCATCTTCCTGAGCTTTGCGACACAGGCCTTTGCCACACCGCAGAACCTCTACAACGTCACCCGCAACTTCACCTTTACCGCCATCATTGCGCTGGGCATGACCTTCGTGATCATCTCGGGCGGCATCGACCTCAGTGTCGGCTCCGTGCTCGTCTTCGCCTCGATGGTGATGGCGACCGCGATGCATGCGGGGGCGCCGCTCTATGTCGGCATTCTCGTCGCGATCTGCACCGGCCTCGCAGTCGGTGCCTTCAACGGGGTGCTGATCGCCTATCTGGGGTTTCCACCCTTCGTCGTGACGCTCGCCATGCTCTCGGCAGGTCGCAGCTTCGCGATGATCGCGTCGAACAACCAGACGGTGTTCCAGTTCGGTCCCGATCACCAGGCCCTGCTCTGGCTCGGAGGTGGCCAACTCATCCCGGGCATCGCCAACCCCCTGATCTATACGCTGGTGCTCGCCGCCATCGCCGGGTTCGTGCTGCGCTGGACCAGGTTCGGCCGGCATGTCTTCGCTGTCGGCGGCAACGAGCATGCCGCGACTCTCACCGGCATCCCGGTGAAGCCGGTCAAGGTCGCGGTCTACATGATCTCCTCCTTCACCGCCGCGATCTGCGCCATCGTGCAGACCGGATGGCTGGGATCGGTCACCACCAATCTCGGTTCGGGCCTCGAGTTGCAGGTCATCGCTGCCGCTGTCATCGGCGGGGCGGTGCTGACTGGCGGCGCGGGTACGGCCATCGGCGCGCTGGCCGGTGCGCTGCTGATCGAGATCATCCGCAACAGCATGGGGCTGCTTGGCATCAACCCGTTTTGGCAGGGGACTGTCATCGGTGGGGCCATCCTCTTCGCCGTGGCCTTCGAGCGGGTGCGCCAACTGAGGTCACGCGACTAGATCCGGCCCGATATGCGACTTGAGGCGCGCTTGAGGGTGCGCCTCATTCCGGATAGCGACTTGAACCAGCGTTTCATCAGCGGACGGGGGTCGCCATCAATCAGGTCCTGCCACAAGCACAGCCGAACGGACCGGGCCGGTCCCGCACTGCGCGCGTAGCGGCTGAGATCGGGCGCGCCATCGTGTCGGGCGGTTATCCCGAGCATGCCCTTCTGCCCGGCGATGCCGAGCTGATGCAGCAATTCGGGGTGTCGAGGACGGTCCTGCGCGAGGCGCTCCGCACGCTTGCCGGCAAGCGCCTGATCGAGGCGCGCGCCCGGGTAGGCACCCGCGTGCTGGCGCGCTCCGAGTGGAACCTCTTCGATCGTGACCTGCTCACCTGGCAGTCGCTGCAGGGGTTCGACGCACAGTTCATTGCGCATCTCACCGAGATGCGGCTGGCGCTCGAACCCGAGGCGGCCGCACTGGCGGCCACTCGCCGGACCAATGCCGAGCTCGAGGCGATCTTCCACTGCTTCGATCGCATGGCGGTGCCCGATATCGGCCGCGAGGACTTTGCAAAGGCCGACCTCGATTTTCACCTCGCCATCGTCGTCGCGTCGCAGAATCCGTTCCTCAGATCGGCCGCGGCGCTGGTGGAAGTGGCGCTGATGGGGCTGCTCAAGGTCAGCTCGCCGGCCGAAGATGCGGCCCGCCTCGTGTCGTCGGTCAACGATCATCGCCGCATTGCCGACGGCATCGCGGCGCGCGATCCGGAAGCGGCGCGCGAGGCAATGAAGGTGGTGATCGCGGTCGGCATGCGGGCGAGCCGCATCGGCGAACTCGCAAATCCGGGTGGGCACTAGCCGCAGTTGGCCCGGTCGGCCATCTTGCCGCGCAAAAGGCCGACTAAAGGTCACTAGCGGCACTGGTTTTCGTGTGGAATGAGCAGGGCGGACGCTGCTACGTCCGTAACAACGAGTCACTTGCCGAGTGGGGAGAACATGAACCAGATCGATTTGAACGGCCAGGTCGCCGTCATCACGGGCGGTGCGCAGGGCATCGGCTTCGCGATCGCGCGCCGGTTGGTGGCGTCAGGCGCCAGCGTCAGCCTCTGGGACATGAACTCGGAGCTGCTCTCGGCCGCGCGGGCAGAGCTCGGGGATGCGGCCTCGACCCTCACCGTCAACATCACCGACTACGACGCGGTGGCCGCGGCCGTCGCCGAAGTCGAGAAGAAGCTCGGCAAGCTCGACATCCTCGTCCACTCGGCCGGTATCGCCGGCAAGAATGCGCCGCTCGACGAGTACGACCTCGACGAATGGCGCCGGGTTGTGGACATCGACCTCAATGGCGCGTTCTACGTAAACCGCGCCGTGCTGCCCGGCATGAAGGCGCGCAACTACGGCCGTATCGTCAACATCGCGTCGATCGCCGGTAAGGAGGGCAATCCGAACGCCTCCGCCTATGCCGCAGCCAAGGCCGGCGTCATCGGCATGACCAAGGCGGTCGGCAAGGAGTGCGCCAAGTACGACATCGCCATCAACGCGATCACTCCCGCGACGGCCAAGACGCGCATCCTCGAGGAGCTGAAGCCCGAGTTCATCGACTACATGCTGAGCCGCATTCCACGCGGTCGTTTCCTCGAAGTCGAGGAAGCCGCCAACATGGTGAGCTGGCTGGTCAGCAAGGAGAACAGCTTCACCACCGCGTCTGTGTTCGACCTCAGCGGCGGTCGCGCGACCTACTGAGGCATCCCGCCTGCCGCACCGGTTGGCCTCGTTGTCTCCAGCCGGTCCAGTTCTGCATAGAGCGGTCGCATCGTGTCGACGATGCGGCCGTAGACCGGCAACATCCCCGCATAGCGATCCACCCATTCGGGCACCGGGCTGACCTCGCGCGCGATCGCCGTCATCCCCGCTGCGAGTTCGCGTACCGGGCCGTCGCCCAGCGCTTCCCGGCAGAGCATCGCGCAGCCCAGGAGGCCGCTCTCCAGCACACGCGGTACGAGGATGGGCGCGCCGTAGACACTGGCCTTGATTCGTAGCCACAGGTCCGAGCGGCCACCGCCGCCGGCAGCGACGAAGCGTTCGGGGCGGCCGCCCAGCCGCGCGATGGGCTCGAACTGCCGGAACAGCGCAAAGGCGATGCCCTCGAGCACGGCACGATTCATCTCGGCCTTGCCGTGGCTGGTGGTGAGGCCGAAGAACTGCGCGCGCGCCCCGCGGGCGGGGGGCATGCGCTCCCCAGACAGGAACGGCAGGAAGAACAACCCTCCGGATCCGGCCTGCGCCACCTCGGTCGCACTCTCGGGAACGCCGTTTCCGATAGCACCGGCAGCCCAGCGGATCGCGTCACCGCCGGCGTCGACCAGCGTGAAGGCGCCCCACAGCCCGCCGGGAACGGCAACGTTCGAGGCAGACGGATCGATCAGCGGGGTCGCGCGGACCAGAGTCGCAATCGCCGAGGTGCCGGCGATATCCGAACCCAGGCCGGGTATCGCCGCGCCAGAGCCGAGGAGCGCCACCGGCAGGTCGCCACCACCCGCCAGGACGGGGATGCCGGCCGGAAGGCCAGTCGCCGCGGCAACGTCCGGCGTCACCCATCCGATCACGTCCGAGGGCGAGCGGATCGGCGGCAGCAGCCGCCAGTCGAGTCCCAGCGCTGTCACCATCTCGTCCGACCAGGAGCCGGTGCGCCAGTCCGCCATGAAGCTTGCCGATGCTTCGCTCCAGTCGGTCGCGGCCACGCCGGTCAGGCGCAGGTTGATGAAGTCCTTGGGCGTCAGCACCGTCGCCGTGCGTGCGAGTTCGGCCGGGGCATGGGCGAGGAGCCAGGCGAGCTTGAAGCCGGGCCAGGCAGGGGTTGGCGGGTTGGCAGTGATGCCGGCATGGCTCTCGAACGCATGCGCCGCGGTCCAGGCATCGACCTCGGGCGCCGAGCGCTTGTCGTTCCACAGCAGCACCCGGTCGCTGGCGAGTTCGCCCGCCGCATCGATCAATACCGTGCCGTGCATCTGGCCGCAGGCACAGACGGCAACCACCGGTGCTGTCGCCGCCGACATGACTTCTGCAATGGCGGCTCGCGTCGCGTCCCACCAGGCGCGGGCGCTCTGCTCCGCCCAGCCGAAGCGCGGCACGATCTGCGTGAAGCCACGGCTCGCCAGCGCCACGATGACGCCGTGCCGGTTCACCAGTCCGGCGCGGACGCTGGATGTACCGAGATCGATCGAAAGGGTGAGGTCGTCCGTCATCTTCGCGGGATCTTGTCCGTTCTTCGGGCGGCGCCGGCGAGTAGAGACCATCCCTCGCCGGCAAGGCAAGCGCGACGGGGTCAACGCTCCGGCTTGACGAAGTAACCAGTCGGTGAATTAGCTTCGCATTCGCACGCCGCAGACCAGACGAGGGCCAGTTGAAATTTGCAATAGTCGGCGCTGGCGGGCGCCACGCCATGTTCCGCAAGGCGATCACCGAGACGCATGCGGAGGGCAACGAACTCGTGGCGCTGTGCGACGTGAATGCGACGCGCCTGGCGCTCTCGGCGGGCAGGGTGCCCGGCATTGGCAACGGTATCGCAACCTACGACGCGACCGAGTTCGAGAGGATGATCGCCGAGCAGGACCCGGACACGGTTATCGTGACGACGCCCGACTACCTGCACCACGAGTATGTCGTCGCTGCATTGAAGGCCGGCCGTAATGTGATGACCGAGAAGCCGATGACCGTCGACCTCGCCAAGCTGCGCGCCATCCTCGACGCCCAGGGCGAGAGCGGCGGGAGGGTCACCGTCACCTTCAACTATCGCTATACCCCGGCGCGTACCCAGTTGAAGGACCTGCTGATGAGCGGTGCCATCGGCGAGATCACGGCGGTCGACTTCCGCTGGCATCTCGACCGCGTGCATGGTGCGGACTATTTCCGTCGTTGGCATCGCTACAAGGAAAAGTCGGGCGGGTTGCTGGTGCACAAGTCGACGCACCATTTCGACCTCATGAACTGGTGGGTAGACTCAACGCCGAAAACGGTCAGCGCGGTCGGAAGACGGGCCTTCTATACGCCGGTAATGGCGGAAAAGCTCGGTCTCGCCGACCATGGCCAGCGCTGTCACACCTGTCCGGTGTTCGACCGGTGCGAGTACCGGCTCGATCTGGAGGGCGATCCGGCGCTGCGGGAACTCTATCTCGAGGCGGAGAGCGACGACGGCTACCTGCGAGATCTCTGCGTGTTCGCCGATGACATCAGCATCGAGGACACGATGCAGGTGCAAATCCGCTACGCGAACGACGTCTTCCTCAACTATACGCTTTGTGCCTACTCGCCCTGGGAAGGGCTCGAGATCAAGTTCCATGGCACCAGGGGAGAGCTCACCCACCGGCATGTCGAGGTCCATGGGGTATTCGGTGGCGAGCGTGACAGGGCCCACGACGAAAACATGACGACCGTGCTCCATCTGCACGGCGAGCGGCCACAGGAACTGGAGGTCTGGCAGGGGCAGGGCGATCACGGCGGCGGCGACCCGGTGATGCTGGGCTACCTGTTCGATCCCGCCGGCATGGCGCCGGACAGATACAACCGCGCGTCTACGCACCGGGAGGGCGCCTGGTCGATCCTCGCGGGCATTTCCGCCAACCGCTCGATCGCGACCGGGCAGACGGTCGATGTGGACACCATGCTGGCGGAGGCCGGTATCTCGCTGTCGCGTTAGCGTTCGCCGAACGCAACAAGGCCGCCGTGGTTTCCCGCGGCGGCCTCGTCGTCATTCGATCAGCGCGCGATCAGTTGACGCGCTTGCCGTCCTTGTCGAACAGGTGAACGACCGACAGGTCCGGCTTCACCTTGATCTTGGAGCC
>JAEYZJ010000260.1 GCA_023430705.1 Pseudomonadota bacterium
GGTTGACCACTACCTGCTCGAGCTGCACGAGGTCGGCCTTGACCGGCCAGACGTTGGCCGCGTGCTCCACCCCCAGCGTGATCTGCTCGCCGATCAGGCGCTTGAGCAGCACGGTGAGGTCATCGAGATGGCCCGGCACTTCGAGCACCTGCGGACGCAGGGTCTGCCGGCGCGAGAAGGCCAGCAGCTGGCGGGTCAACCCCGCGGCGCGATTGGCCGAGTTCTTGATCGACATCAGATCGGCAAAGGAGGGGTCGCCCGGCTTGTGCTTGAGCAGCAGCAGGTCGGTAAAGCCGATGATCGCGGTCAGCACGTTGTTGAAGTCGTGCGCCACCCCGCCCGCCAGCTGGCCCACGGCCTGCATCTTCTGGCCCTGTGCGAACTGGGCCTCGAGCTTGCGCTGCTCGGTCATGTCGAGCGCGTAGACGTTGATGCGCTCCTCGCCGCCTTCGCCGCTGTCGGAGCCCGAGACGTAGAGGCGCACGGCATGGTCGCTCGCCTCGGCCAGCGCCGCATCCACCGGGTCGATCTCCGACCGGCTCGCGAGGGCCGCCGACAGGGCCTTCTCGAAGGCCTCGCGGTTGCCCTCGGCCAGCAGCTGCACCATCGGCTGCATGTCGATGGACTTGTCGCCACCGTGCCAGTCGAAGATGCGGCTGAACGGCGCATTGGTGCGCACGATCCGCCCCGACTGATCGAGCGTCGCGATGGCGAAGGGGGTATCGTTGAAAAAGCGCGAGAAACGCACTTCCGAGGCCCGCAGCGCCTCTTCGGTATCGGCGCCCTGGCGCCGGTCGAGCACCAGCGTGCGGGTTTCACCCAGCTCGCCGTCGGCCAGCCGCGCCGCCCGGTGCAGCAGCCGGACGGGGAAGCTCGTGCCATTGCGGCGCACGAGGTCGATGTCGATGATCTCGGTCCGGATCTCGCCGTCCGAGCGCCCGCGCATCAAGAGGCTCGCGCCATCGCCCCGGACGATCTCGTTGAGCCGGATGGCGGAGGATTCGAACTCGGCGAGGTCGTAGCCCAGCCAGTCGGCAAGGGTCGAGTTGAGGTACTGCACCCTGCCCTGCGCATCGGCCGAGAAGAACCCGGCCGGGGCATGGTCGAGATAGTCGATCGCCCGCTGCAGCTCGATGAAGGCGTGGTCTTGCCGCTCGCGGTCGCGGGTGATGTCCTCTACCGTCCAGAGCACCAGCGGCTTGCCGCTCTCGCCCACCGACGGCAGCGCCCGGACCGCCACGCGGTACCAGAACGGCTTGCTCGAGCCGCCGGCCGAACCGCCCAGCCCCCCGATGATGCGGATGTCCTCCATCGCCGGCCGACCGTCGCGCGTGGCCCGCGCCAGCCGGTAGATCGCCTCGGCCGCCTCGGGCTCGCCGGCGAACAGGCGCGGCACCGAAACCGGCACGCCGTCCGTCACCCCGCCCGGAAACTCGCCGTAGTGCGCGTTGACGTAGCTGATCTTGCCGTCGCGGTCGGTCACCAGCGCGCCGAACGGCAGGCTGTCGACGACGGCGCGGCTCAGCGTCTGCGCGTCCTCGCTGGCGGAGAACCGGAACAGCCCCGCGGCGATCGCGAACAGGCAGAACACGCCAACCACCGCCAGCAGGCCGAGGAAGACGAGAATCATGTCCGGCGGAATCTGGTCGCCCATGGTCGCGATCAGCACTGCGACGAGGATGAAGAATGCCGCCAGGGCCACTACCCGCCACAGCCCTGCCGCCGAGCGGCTCCGGCTTATCAGTGGGGTCGGATAGTTGTCCTCGTCGAGCGGCAGAGGTGCCATGCGCTGGTTATGCCCCAGGGAAATCGCGCCGAATCGGCCTGCCTAGAGGTCTAGCAAATGGGTTTGTCGCTTGGGTAGCGACAATGGCGTTATCCCCGGCGAGACCGACAAAAAGTCGGCCTCCGCGGGTCGTTGTTGATCGACGGCCTTGAATAAGGCGCAATGATGGCCCACAACGTCGGTACGTTTCGCTGACATCACGTGCTACCCCTAGGGACCTTGTCCCCCGGCTACCCTTGATATTGTGAACGCTGTGTACCGGATTCGGCATGTCGCCGGAGTCGCAACAACCGCACCCCCACCATACGGGGATGCACTCAATAGAAAGGCCGCCATCGTGATCGAAGGCACCGTAAAGTTCTTCAACACCACCAAGGGCTTCGGCTTCATCCAGCCGGACGACGGTTCGAAGGACGCATTCGTCCACATCTCCGCCGTTGAGCGCTCGGGCCTGTCGACCCTCTCCGAGGGCCAGAAGGTCAGCTACGAGCTGCAGACCGGCCGCGACGGCAAGGTTTCGGCGACGAACCTGCGCACGCTCTAAGGTACATGCCGTCCCGGTGACCTCCGGACGGCATGACGGCGAAAAAGGCCCCTCCCGGGGCCTTTTTTGTTGCATCGCGTTCGGCGGCCGCCGCCGGATCGCGACCGGCTACCGCGCCCGCCAGCCGCGGTTCTGCTTGAGGCGCATGACGAAGCCGATCACCTCGGCCACGGCCTTGAAGTGCTCGGCGGGGATCACCTCGTCGATATCCACCGAGGCATAGAGCGCGCGGGCAAGCGGCGGATTCTCGACCACCGGCACGTTGTTGCTCCGCGCCAGCTCGCGGATGCGGAACGCAATGGCGTCGGCCCCCTTGGCGACGCATTGCGGCGCGTTCATCGACTTGTCGTATTTCAGCGCCACCGCGAAGTGGGTGGGGTTGGTGATCACCACCGTGGCATCGGGCACGGCGGCCATCATGCGCTTGCGGCTGCGCTCCATGCGCAACTGCCGGATGCGGCCCTTCACCTTGGGGTCGCCTTCCTGCTGCTTGTACTCGTCGCGGGTTTCCTGGACAGTCATCTTGAGCCGGTTCCACCAGCGGTGGCGCTGGTAGAGGTAATCGGCGATGGCGATGATGGTCACGACCGACAGCACCGCGCCGAAGATCTTGAGGCTCAGGTCCATGAAGTCCTTGAGGATCATGCTCGGCTCGAGCAGGACCATGTTCTCGAGGCTGTCGATCTGCGGCGACAGGACGAACCACAGCACCGCCGAGACCACGATGAGCTTGATCAGCCCCTTGCCGAAGTTCACCAGCGCCTCCACCCCCATCAGGCGCTTGGCGCCCTCGATCGGGTTGATCTTGCTGAGCTTGGGTTTCAGCGGCTCGAGCGACAGCAGCGGCCTGTGCTGCACGAGGTTGGCGGCGACGCCGAAGACCATCAGCACGATCGAGGGAAGCAGGCCCACGAGGAGGATCGAGCTGGCAAGGTTGATCCAGAAGGCCTGCAGCGCCTGGCTGCCGACCTCGAAGCGGTCGGCGTTCTCGAGGATGCCCTTGAGGCTGGCGACAAGGCTCTGGCTGATCGGCCCGGCCATCAGGGCGAAGACGAGCGCCGCGCCCGACAGGATGAACCAGGTGTTCACCTCCTGGCTCTTGGCGACATTGCCCTTTTCCTGCGCGTCGCGCAGCTTTCGTTCCGAAGGGTCTTCGGTCTTCTGGTCCTGTTCGGGGGCCTCGTCGCTCACCTACACGCCACGCAGCGTGGCCAGCACGCCCTCGAAGTGGGTGAGGTAGAGCCCCATCATCATGGTGAGCAGCAGCGCCATGAGGACGAGGCCGATGCCGACCGTTGCCGGCATGGCGAGGAAATAGACCTGCAGCTGCGGCATCAGCCGGCTGAGGATGCCCATGCCCAGGTTGAAGACCAGCCCGAAGACGATGAACGGCGCCGACATCTGCACACCGACGACGAACGCGCCCGCCACGGTGTCGACGATGGTCTGCGCCGTGTCGCCGAGCATCAGCGGCTCGCTCGGGCTCATGATCATGTAGCTGTCATGCACCGCCGAGAGCGCCACATGGTGGAGGTCGGTCGCAAAGATCAGCGCGATGCCCAGCATGCCGAGGAAGCTGCCGATCAGCACGCCCTGCACGCCCTCGTTGCTCGGATCGGCGGCCTGCGCCACGGCCAGTCCGGCCGATTGGGCGATCACGGTGCCCGCCGTCTGCGTGCTCGAAACCGCCAGCCGCGCGATGGAGCCGAGGATGAGGCCGACCGCGACCTCGTGGATGACCAGCGCCACCACGCCCCAGAGCTGGTCCCCCAGCGGCGGGATCCTGTCCGAGACCAGCGGATAGAGCACCGCCGCCATGGCGAGGGCGAAGCCGAGCCGCATCCGCGCCGGGATGGTCGCCTCGCCGAGCGCGGGGATCAGCATCAGCATCGCACCGACCCGGGCGAAGATGACGAGGTAGATGTAGGCCGTCTCGGGCAGCCAGTTGAGCGAGATCATCAGCCGCCGACCATGATGAGATCGGCGATGCGGCTCATGTAGCCGCCCAGCACCGCGCCCATGAAGGGCAGCGTGATCAGCATGGTGATGAAGATCGCGAGGATCTTGGGCACGAACACCAGGGTCTGCTCCTGGATCTGCGTCAACGCCTGGAACAGGGCGATCACCACACCGACGACCAGCCCGACCAGCAGGACGGGCGCGCCGATCGTGATCATGGTCCACACCCCGTCGCGGGCGATATCGAGGACGACGTCACCGTTCATGCGCCATGTCTCCTGCCCGGGCAGCGCACCGCATGCGCGAAGACGATTACGGTGCGGTTGGCGGGGTCATGCATGGCCGGAACCTAGCGCGAGTCGCCCCCGCCTCAGATCGGCATCCGCATGATTTCCTCATATGCCGAGATCACGCGGTCGCGCACGGTCACCATGGTGTCCATGGCCAGTTCGGTCTGGCTGATGGCGGTCACGACGTCGACCATGTCGGCACGGCCGTTGACCATGTCCATGGCCTTGGCGTCGGCCACCTTGCCGCTCTCGACCACGCCCTGCACGGCCTGCCCCAGCATCTTGGCGAAGTCGCCGCCCTGCCCGGCCTCGGCGACCTGGTTGAGCGCCTGGGGCCGGGCCTGGTTGAGCAGCTTGGCGGCACTGGCATAGGCGGAGGTCGCCGCGTTGATTGGAATAGCCATCGGTCAGGTTCCCTTAGCCGCGCAGGATGTCGAGGGTGGAGCCGAGCATCTGCCGGGTCACGGTCACGACGTTGAGGTTGGCCTCGTAGCTGCGCTGCGCCTCGCGCATGTCCATCGTCTCGATCAGCGAGTTGACGTTGGGATACTTCACGTAGCCGCTCGCGTCGGCCGCCGGGTGCCCGGGCTCGTAGCGCTCGCTGAAATCGGACTGGTCGTAGGCGATGCGCCCGATCTCGACGGTCGTGCCGCCCAGCTCGCGGTCCATCACCGCCTTGAAGGTCGGAATCTTGCGCCGGTACGGATCCTCGCCCGCGGTCTTGCCGGCCGAGTCGACGTTGGCGAGGTTTTCCGCGATCACCCGCATGCGGGCGCTCTGTGCGTGCAGGCCCGTCGCGGCGATCTTGAGGGAGGAGAGAAAATCGTTCATCGCTTATGCCTGCTTCCCGAGTGCGGTCTTCAGCAGTTTGACCGAGCGCATGTAGAGCGCGGTGATCGTCTGGTAGTCCATCTGGTTGCCGGCGACCTTCATCATCTCGTCCTCGAGCGTGACGCCATTGCCTTCGGGGGTGATCTCGAAGCTGTTCATCCGCCGCGCGCCGAACCCGTCCGCATCCGTGCCGGGGATGGAAATATGGCCGGGCTGCGTGGCGGCGGTCGCTATCCGCGGGCCCGACAGCCGCTGCATGTGCTCTTCGACCGCGAAGGGCTTGAGGTCGCGCCCGCGATAGTCGGGCGTGTCGGCATTGGCGACATTTTCGGCGAGGAGCGTCTGGCGCGCCTGATGCCAGCGCATCTTTTCGCCCAGGACGTCGAGCAATCCGATCTTCATTGTGGTAACGAGTCCCCAGGCAACTAGGTAAATCCTGCCGGGCAGATGTTAATGAGATGTTAACCACGCCGCCCGGCGCGCCGGGACATCTCGCATTTTGCATAATGCGGGCGCATTATTGGGCAAGAATTTCCACTGATCCGCGTTCGGATGGCCACCCGGACAGGCTTAGGGAGTAAGCGGCGATGCAGTTCATGACCAGTTTGCTCGGCGAATCGGCCGGCGCGATCGTCACTTCGGCCCTGGCGCTGGGCATCGTCCTGGTGCTGATCGTGCTCGGGCTGTGGCTGCTGAAGGTCCTGACCAAGTCCACGGCCACGGTCGGACGCGGCCGCAACCGGCGCCTCAGCGTCATCGACCACATGCAGGTCGACGCCAAGCGCCAGCTGCTCATCGTGCGGCGCGACAATGTCGAGCACCTGATCCTCACCGGCGGCCCGCAGGACGTCGTGATCGAGTCCGGCATCCCGGTCGAGCGGCCGGCGGCGCCGGCCCATCGGCCGCCCCAGCATGACGTCCCGCCGGCGCCGACCCCGACCCTCAGCCAGGGCGAGATCGACAAGCTCCGCCAGTTCGTGCGCGCCGGCGCGCCGCGCAAGGGTCCGTCCCTGCGCAATACCGGCCTGCTTCGCCCCGTGAGCACCATGGAGCCCGCAATCGTCCCGATGCCGCCGATGACTGGGGATAACTCCGGCCGGCTGCGAGCCGACTCAGCTACAAACCAAGGCTCGGACAACGGACGGACTGCGGTTGGGGCTCATCGCAAACTCGGAGACACTGGCTCGGCGGAGACCCGCTGACCGTCCGGCGCTACGGCGCCTGCTGGCCCTTGTCGCCCTGCTGCTGGCCGTTCTCGCTCCGTCCCTGGCGTTCGGCCAGGACATTTCCATCGACTTCGGCAACGACACCACGATCACCGAACGGGCCGTCCAGCTCGTCGGACTGATCACGCTGCTGTCGCTCGCGCCCTCCATCCTGGTGATGGTGACGAGCTTTACCCGCATCGTGGTGGTGCTGTCGCTGCTGCGCACCGCCATCGGCCTCACCACGGCCCCGCCAAACTCGGTGATGGTGAGCCTGGCGCTGTTCCTGACGCTGTTCGTGATGGGACCCACCCTGCAGCAGAGCTACGACAACGGCATCGCCCCCCTGATCGCGGGCACCATTCCGGTCGAGGAGGCTTTCAGCCGCTCGGTCGCGCCCGTGCAGACCTTCATGCTCGCCAATGTCCGCCCGGAGGACCTGCGCCTCTTCTTCGACATGTCGCGGACGGAGCCTCCGGCCGATCCCGCCGCGACGCCGCTGCAGACGCTGATCCCGGCCTTCATGATCTCCGAGTTGCGCCGGGCCTTCGAGATCGGCTTCCTGCTCTTCCTGCCCTTCGTCATCATCGACATGGTCGTGGCCTCGGTGCTGATGTCGATGGGCATGATGATGCTGCCGCCGGTGGTGATCTCCCTGCCGTTCAAGCTGATCTTCTTCGTGCTGGTCGACGGCTGGCACCTCGTCGCCGGCTCGCTGGTCCGAAGCTTCACCAGCTAGCGCCCGCCCCTAGGCGCGTGGCGCCGCACGCTGCTCGGCGGCCCTGTCCGGCGCGAGCTCGGCGGCCTTGCCGTAGAGCTCGCGGTACGAGTTGATGAAGGCGTCCAGCGAGTCCGCGCTGGCGATGTCCTGCGCGAGCTTGCGGAACTCGGTCGACTGCACCGCGAGGTCGCGCGACACGTACTCGAACAGCGGCCACTCGGCCGAGCGCGACATCTCGTCGGAGAACTTGGCGCGCAGCCGCGACACACCGAGCTTGTCGCCGGCGAGGACGAACCCGACCGCCGCCTTGACCACGCTCATGCGCTGCGCCTGCGTCATCTGGGCGGCGCCGCCGGCCGGCGTGTTCAGCACTTCGAGCAGTTCCGATGCCTGCGCGTAGTTGCGCGATCTCCAGTAGCCGTCGACCCGCAGGTAGTCGGCGTCCCTGCCCTTCAGGCCCGAGATGATGTCGAGCGCAAGGTCCTCGCGGCCCGCATCGATCAGCGCCCGTGCCTCGAGGATGCGCCGCTGCCGCTCGAGCGTGGGCGGCAGGTCGGCCAGACGGGTCTCCGACAGCACCTTCAGCGCCAGCTCCGGCCGGCGGTCCGCGATGCGGATCAGCGCGAGATCGGCGGCGACCTGCGCCCTGCCCACGCCCGACAGGCGGCTCTCGACCTGGTACTGCAGCAGGTCTCCCGCCTGCTGCAGCAGGTCGACCTTCACCAGCCGGCGCGCCAGGTTACGGATCATCTCGTCGCCGCGCGTGCCCGGCGGCGTCAGCTGCCGGAAGTCGTAGTAGAGCGCCAGCGCGTCGAGATCACCCAGCTTGTCGGCGGCGCCGTTGAGATAGAGCTCCTCGAACGTCGCCTGCGCCTTGCCGACCAGCTCGTCGATCTGCGGGCTGTCGGGGAAGCTGCGGGCCGCCTCGCGCACCGTCAGGAACCCGTCGCGATAGGCGTGGTGGGCGAAGTAGAGCTCGGCGAGGAGCTTCTGCATGTCGGCTTCGAGTGCCGTGCCGCGCCAGGTCAGCACCTCGCTCGCCAGCGTGTCGGTGGCCTTGGCGAGGTCGACCTTGCCGCTCTTTTGCAGCAGCAGCAGGGTCCGATACACCGCTTCGGCGCGCGTCGGCCGGAAATCGGCGGCGACCACAGTCCCGTAGCTTTCCAGCGCCTCGATGTCGTGACCACCCAGTTCGGCGGTCCGGCCCTGCATGAGCTGATAGAAGCTGACCTCTTCGGGGTCGAGCTTGGGGAAATCGACGAGCGCCGCATAGCGCAGCGCCATCTGCTGGTCGCCGGTCTCGACGGCTGCACGAAGCGCGGCGAAGAGGAACCTGGTCTGGATCCAGACGGGGTACGTGCCGACGATCGCCTCGGCTGCGACCGCGTCGTTGCGCGCGCCACGGAAATCCCCGCCCTCGCTGCGCGCCATCGCCCGCCACATCAGGGCATCGGTTTCCTCGGGGAAGGTGCCGTTGGCGAGGATGGCCAGCGCCTCGCGGGACCGGCCCGCCAGCGTGTTGGAGATCGCCCGCACCAACTGGATCTTCTTGCGCAGATCGTCGCTCTTCAGCTCCGCCTCGAGCACGTCCAGGACGCCCAGCGCCTCGTAGGACAGCTGGTTGCCGAGGTAGAGCTGGGCCAGGTCGAGCCGGGCAATGTCCCGCAGGCGCCCCTCCGCCGTAGCCGCCTTCACCATCGCCTCTTCGCGGCGCCGGTTGAAGTGCTCGGGGTTGTCTTCCCGCCACATCGCGAGGTCGAGGTAGCTGTCGCGGAAAGCCGGCGCATTGCCCGCGTCGAGCTTGCGCGAAGCCTCGGCGGTGGAGAGCGTCAGCCCGGCCGTGGACGAGATGAGGGCCAGCTTGTCCTCGATCTCGACGTCGAGCTGGTCCGAGCGCGGCTTGATCACCAGCCCGTGCGCCGACCGCAGCGCATCGAAATCGACGAACTGCAACGAGCGGGTGAGACCGCGGGCCGGAGGCAGTACCGTGACGACGCGCAGCGTGTCCCCCACGACCGGGTCGCGCAGCACGTGAACCTTGCCCGGCCGCTGGAGGTTGGCCGTCATCTCGTAGCGGCCCTGCTCGTCGCGCTCGCGCTCAAGCGCCATCGGTTCGGTCGCGCCCAGCAGCGTGTCGCCCAGCGACAGGACCCAGGCCCGCCCTTCCGAGCCGAGCGTCGCCAGCCGATCGGCGGCAAGGTCCATGCGGATGACCTTGGTCTCGCCGGCCGCGACAACCTGGAAGTTGCTGGCGACGCTGGAAAGCGCATCCGACGGGGGCGGAGCGGCGACCGGCTGGGCGCTGTCGAAGACCATCCACACCACGTCGCCACGCCGGAACACAGCGGCCGGCGTATCCGCCTCGAACGGGAACGCGATCCGCACCGTCTTGCCGACGGTGGAAACCTGCGGCGTCACCGCGGCCTGCGGGTTCGGCCCCGCCGCCTCGTTGGCGTGGGGGTCGAGGCCGAGTTCCGCCGTCTTCGCGGCTGCCGCAGCCTTTGCCGCGCTTTCGCTCTCGGCGCGCGCGCGGCGGAGCCGCTCCTCTTCGGCCAGAGCCGCCTTCAGCCCTTCGGAGGGCGCGATATCCACGTCGACGATGAACTGGGTGGGCGACATCTGGTAAAAGCGCGGGATCACCCCCTCGGCCAGCACCAGATCCACCTTCGAGTGCGCCTTGCCGAGGGTGTTCCTGGCGCTCCTTATCTCCGCCGGCAGCGCGTCGTTGAGCGCCTTGAGGTCGATGGACGCGGGCCAGTCGAACTCCACCGTGCCCTTCGTCCCCGTGAGCGTGAACTGCCCCTTGGTCTCGGTGCTCCACTCGAACTGCAGGCGCACGAAGGTCGGGTTGCGCCCGACCCGGAGCGTTGCCTTGGGGTGGACGCGCCGGGCTTCCTCGGCCCTGCGGGTCTCCTCGGCCTCCATGGCCCGCTTCTTCGAGCGCTCCGCCAGCTGGGCGATCAGCTCGGGCGGCAGGGCCGGCGGCAACCCCACCCACCGGGGCGGCAACAGATCGATGTAGAGGGACTCGCCCGCATCCATCCGGTTGATGTTGAACGTCGAGCGGAGCCCGATGCGAATGCCGCGATTGTCCGGATCGACGCGCGCGATCGTCGCGTAATCGGGCAGCGCCAGGGCAATGTCGGGCAGGAGGATCGAGATGGGCTGCTCGAACGTGATGGCGAGCACGCCGTTCTCGTAATTCACCTTGTAGCTGGGCAGGTCCATGCGCTCGGGGAAACTGAGCACGATACGCCCGAAGCCGTTCTCCGCGGTGGCGATGATCTGCGCCCTGTCCTGGGCCCACGCGGGCGCGACGAGGCAGGCGCACACGAGCAGCAGGGCCAGCGCACCCCTGCGCAACGGGGACATGATCGTCCCGCGCCAGTCTATCCCCCGCGCTGTCATGCCGGCTTCTGCCCGCCCTACCCACTTCTGGTGGAGCGAGCATAGGCAGGCGGGCTTAACGCGGGACTAACCCTGACGCGCAAACCCCGGGTATCTCGGCGGTTTCGGGCAGTTGCCGGGGGCTACTGGCCCACGATCTGCGGCAGGCTCGCGAGGTCCTCGATCGCGCCCGTATCGGCCATCGGTTCGGCTTCCTGTCGGGCGAGAGCCGCCGTCAGCGTCTTGGCCTTCATCGGGTCCATGCGGGCGAGGATGGGCGCCATCCTGCGCGGGTTCATCGCCCGGGCGACACGGAGCAGGATCTCGTTGTCGAGCGCGTTGAGCAGCGTCGCCGCTTCCTTGGGCCGCATCGACTCGTACATGGCGACGATGCTGGCGAACTGCTCCTTCTCGTCGGACTTGCGCTGCTCCACCAGCGCGCTGATCTGCGCCTCCAGTCCCTTGAGCACGGCCGTGCGCTCCTCGATCCGCTGCTCGGCGGCCTCGACCAGCGCCATGCGCATCTCGAGTTCCTTCTCGCGCGCCTCGAGCTCGCCGCGCCGATCACCGAGGCTGGCCAGAAGGTCGTCCCTGCTGCTCTCGGTCGTCTCGATGGGGGCCAGCTTGCCTTCGGCGTTGAGCCCCATCGCGATGGCATCGCCATACTCGTTGAGCGGCACCGGAATGCAGTTGGGCTTGGGCGCCATGGCCGCGGATTCGGGAGGAATATCCGGCTTCTTCTTGCCGGGCTCCTCGAGCGTGGGCGCATCCGGTGGACAGGCCGCCTGCAACTGCTCGCCGTTCGCCTCGACCGGTTCCGGCGGGTCGGCTTCCGCCGCGACGGCACCGTGCTCACCCTCGGTGGCAGCGGCCTCCGTAGCGCCGTGGCCGGCACTCGCCGCGGCTTCCGCGCTGAGGTTCAGCTCCGGCGCCTTGTCGGCGAGGGTCGGACTGGTGTCCGCCATCGTCGCTTCGGTCGGCAGGGTCATGGTCGGGTCCACCGCCGTGGCGCTTCCGCCTGCAGCCGGCGCCCCGCCTGCGCCCGCCGCCGTCGCCGCGCCCGTCCCCGTCAGCACGTAACCGCCACTGGTCACGAGCCCGACGCCCTTGAGGAGCAGCAGGGCCGTGGCCGCGGCGATAACGACCGGCAGGAGGCGGGGCGTCCTGAGCATCAGGCGGCGTTTCCGCGGATGCGAGGATGCAGGCTCAACTGCTGCAGCGCCGACTGCACCTTGTTGGGCTCGGGCTCGAGCCGGTCGTCGAGCGGCTGCGCACGGGCAGCGCTGGTGATGCGCGCCAGGCGCTCCATGATCTGCTGGCCGGCGCTGACATGGTTGGCGAGTTCGACCCCGAACTTCTCCGCCTCGCCCAGCCGCGCCTCAAGGACGGTCTCCGCTTCCTGGGCGGTCGCCTTGAGTTCCTGGATCGCCGTGTTGGCGAGCCCGGTGGCCTGAACCAAGTCCGCGACCATCTGCCGAAGCTCGCCGCGGTCGGCGTGCAACCGCTTCAGGCGCTGGTTTAGGATAACGCAATATCCGATTGTTGTTGCTAGCAATATCGCAACGAGGGTCTCGACGACTATACCGAGCGGCAGGCCGAACATCAGCGTTGCTCCATCTTGTTCTCGTCGATGGCTTCGAAGGTGGCCATCGTGACTTTGGGTGGGTTGAGCGGACGCGCGACGCGCACCGAGACATTGTTGCCGATGTGGCCCATCACCGCCTCGGTGAGATCGACCTCGCCGCAGCGCAGCAGCACGGGATCGGAAGGCGCCCTGTCGAACATCACCGTCTGGCCCGGCTGCAGGCCGAGCACGCGGCTGAGCGGCAGGTCCATCTCGTGCAGCACCGCCGTGACCTCGACATCGGCCGCGTAGATCTCGGTGGCGAGGTGCCCTTCCCAGATCGGGTCGCGGCCGAACTTCTCGCCCATGTACATCTGGAGCAGCTGCTCGCGGATGGGCTCGATCGTGGCGTAGGGCAAGAGGATCTCGATCTTGCCGCCGCGGTCGTCCATCTCGATCCTGAGCTCGATCAGGATCGCGGCGTTGGCCGGGCGCGAGATGGCGGCGAAGCGCGGGTTGGTCTCCAGTCGCTCGATGCGGAAGTTGACGTCGGTAACCGGCTCGAAGGCGCGGTGCGTGTCCTCGAGGATGATCTCGATCATCCGCCTCGCCAGCGCCATCTCGATTGTGGTGTAGGGCCGGCCCTCGATGCGGATCTGCCCGCCCATGCGGCGGCCGCCGAGGAGCACGTCGATCATCGAGTAGATCAGCGAGGAATCGACGGTCAGCAGACCGTAGTTGTCCCATTCCTCGGCCTTGATGACGGAGAGGATGGCCGGGAGCGGTATGGAGTTGAGGTAGTCGCCGAACCGCACCGACGAGATGGAATCCATCGCCACTTCGACGTTGTCGGAGGTGAAGTTGCGCAGGCTCGTCGTCGCCAGCCGGACCAGCCGGTCGAAGACGATCTCGAGCATGGGCAGGCGCTCGTAGGAAACGAGCGCCGAGTTGATCAGCGCCTGCACGCCCGAAAGCTCGGCGATGCCCGAGGCACTCGGATCGAACCCGAGCAGGCTGTCGATCTCGTCCTGGTTCAGGACCCGATCGGCCGCCGCGTCGCCATCGTCCTGCTGCAGCATGGCCGCCCATTCGGCGCCGATCGCGTCTTCGCTGCCCGCAGCGGGCGTCGCAGCCGCACCCTCGCCGAGGCCCCAGTCGTCGCTGAGCTTGTCCTGTTCGCCCGGCATCACTGCACCAGGATTTCCTTGAACAGGATCGTCTCGACCTTGGCGGGGAAGATCGCGATGTTGACGCGCCGGCGCAGCTCTTCCTTGAGCCGGTAGATGCCCGCCGATCCCTCGAGGTCGGACTTCTTGAGCTCGCGCAGGTAGACCTGGAAAGCGTCGACCACCTTGGCGAGCCGTGGCTGGATCTCTTCCATGACCGTCTCGTTGGCGACCTCGAGGGCGATGGTCAGCTTCATGAACTGCTCCTTGTCGCCGTCGCTGCGCAGGTTCACGGTCATGGTGGGCAGGTTGAAGATGAACGTCTGCGGCACCGCGTTCGCGTGGCTCTCATTGGCCGAAGGGGCCGCGAACAGCACGAAGTAGGCTGACGTGCCGCCGCCGACGAGCACCACGGCCGCGGCGATCATGGCAATGAGCATGACAGGCAGTTTTTTCCTGG
Source organism: Pseudomonadota bacterium (assembly GCA_023430705.1). GTDB lineage: Bacteria > Pseudomonadota > Alphaproteobacteria > Rhizobiales > Devosiaceae > Devosia_A. The sequence goes on from JAEYZJ010000260.1 coordinate 13,914, forward strand.
CGGGCGTGACTTCGCCACCCTCGACGTCGGCTTCGACAGCCATCCCCAAACCCCAGCCCCACCGGACGATTCCGGTCACATTCGAGCTAATCGGGCGAGGGTTAACGATTGGTTACGATCTGTACCAAAGCGGGCAGTTTTTGCCGGGCAGTTTTTGCCACCGCCGGCACGGCAGGAACGGAATGCCGCCCGCCCCGCCCACCTAACACATTGAAATATATGGTGTATGCGACTTGGCATGGTTGCTGCAACATTAACGGCGAGCCCGATGGCCTGGGGAGGTCGGACGGTTCGGGGAATAACGGGGACGAACGCGCCATGGAAAATGCGCAGCTCATCGGCCTGTCGCGCCAGATCGGCCTGCAGCGCCAGATGGACGTGGTGGCCAACAACATGGCCAACATCAACACGATCGGCTTCAAGGCCGAGCGGCTGCTGTTCGAGGAATACGTGATGCCGGTCGCCCGCGACCGCGACTTCCACGCTCTCGACCAGCCGCTCAGCTACACCGACGACTGGGCCACGATCCACGACATGTCATCCGGCCCCCTGCTCCAGACCGGAAACCCGCTCGACCTGGCCCTGCAGGGCGAGGGCTTCCTCGTCGTCCAGACCGCCGGGGGCGAGCGCTACTTCCGCGGCGGCAGCCTCGCCATCGACCGCGACGGCACGCTCGCCGACATGAGCGGCAACCCCGTGCTCGGCACAGCCGGCCCGATCACCTTCGCCGCAGACGAAACCAACATCTCGGTGAGCGCGGACGGCACCGTCTCCTCCAGCGCCGGCGTGAAGGGCACGCTGCGCCTCGTCGAGTTCGAGGACGCGCAGGAGGTCCAGCGCTTCGGCTACAACCTGTGGACCGGCGGCACGCCCGTCCCCGCGACCTCGACCAGCGTGATCCAGGGCTCGGTCGAGCAGTCGAACGTCTCCGGCATCACGCAGGTCAGCGACATGATCCGCATCCAGCGCGCCTACGAGAGCGTCGCCTCGCTGATGAACAAGCAGGACGACCAGCGCCGCACCGCCATCCAGAAACTCGGCAGCCTCAACGCCTGAACGGAGACACCATGAAAGCCCTCTATATCGCTTCATCGGGAATGGCCGCGCAGGAGCGCAACGTCGAAGTCATTTCCAACAACATCGCGAACATGCGCACGACCGGCTACAAGAAGGCGCGCGCCGAGTTCCAGGACCTGCTGTACCAGTCCTACCGCCAGGCCGGCGCCACCACCTCCGACGCCGGGACGCTCGCGCCCGTGGCCGTCGAGGTCGGCTCGGGTGTCCGCACCGCCGCCACCTCCCGCATCATGAGCCAGGGCACGCCCGAACTGACCGAGAAGGACCTCGACCTGACGGTCCGCGGCGAAGGCTTCTTCGTGGTGGACATGCCCGACGGCCGCACCGGTTATACCCGCGACGGCTCGTTCGAACGCAGCGCCGACGGCCTGCTGGTCACGGTCGACGGATATGCGCTGCAGCCCGGGATCACGATCCCGGAAAACGCCAACCAGATCCAGATCAGCGCCGACGGCATCGTCGAGGTCTTCCTCGACACCGACACCACCGGCACCCAGGTAGGCCAGCTGCAGCTCGCCCGCTTCGTCAACAAGGCAGGCCTTGCCGCCGCCGGCAACAACCTCTTCGTCGAAACCGCCTCGAGCGGCGCGGCCCAGATCGGCACGCCCAATGCCGACGGCATGGGCGACCTGCTGCAGGGCTACCTCGAAGCCTCCAACGTCAACTCCGTGACCGAGATCGCCGACCTCATCGCCGCCCAGCGCGCCTACGAGATGAACTCCCGCGTCATCTCCGGTGCCGACCAGATGATGCAGGCGACGAGCCAGCTGCGCTGACCGGGAGACGATAGATGCACAAGATCCTGTTGCCTGCCCTGTTCTCGCTCCTCGCCTCCAATGCGCTCGCGGCGCCGGC
>JAEYZJ010000273.1 GCA_023430705.1 Pseudomonadota bacterium
TCCGGTAGGCGCCGAGCGCGCGGTACATCAGCAGCGGCAGCGTGACGAAATCCTGCGTGCCGAAGAGCGCGATGACCCCCAGGTCGCCGAGCGAGAAGCAGAAGCTCAGCGCCAGCACCACGCCGACATCGCGTCCGATCAGCGGCCACTCGACGGCCGCGAACTGCTGCCAGCCGCGCAGTCCGAGCGAGCGGATCAACCGTCCGCGCTGGCGCACGATCGCATCGAGCGGCGGGGCGAGCGTCGCCAGCGCAAAGGGCAGCGCGAGCAGCGCGTTGGCGCAGAGCACGACCACCGGCGCCGCCGTTTCCGGCAGGATGCCGGCATCGCGCACCAGCAGGAACGCCCCGAGCGACAGCACCACCGCGGGCACCGCGAGATAGGCATAGGCGGCCGAGCCGATGCCGGTGCGCAGCAGCGGTGCGGTGGTGGCGGCGCGGCCCAGACCAATCCCCAGGGCCAGCAGCAGGGTCAGCGTCGCGGAGCCGGCGCCGATGCCGAGGCTGGAGAGCAGGGCCGACCAGAAGCTCGGCCGCGCGGCCACCTCGAGAACGCCCGGTCCCAGCCCGTTGACGAGGATGGAGAGCAGCGGCAGCCCGAAGCCCAGCACGGCGGCGAGCAGCACGGCCCACTGCAGCAGCCGCGCCGTGCCGCGGTCGCGCCAGCGCGGCTCGCCGGAACTGCCGGTCGAAGCCGAGATCGGCGCGAAGGCCGCGGCGGCGAGGATCACCGCGGAGCAGATGGCGATCTGCACGAGGGCCAGTTGCACCGCGCCCCTGAGGTCGAAATCGAGCCGGACCGCGGCGTAGATGGCGACCTCCAGCGTCTGGTTGGCCGGTCCGCCGCCGAGCAGGAGAACGATGGGAAAGCTGGTGAAGGCGAGAAGGAAGATGATCGCGGCAAGGCCCGGCAGGGAGCCGCGCAGCATGGGCCAGTCGATCACCGTGAAGCGCTGCCAGGGCGAGAGGGCGAGGCTCTGCCCGGTCTTCAGCCGCAGTTCGGGGATCGCATCGAGCCGGGCAAGCAGGATGCGGGCCGCGAACGAGGCGTCGAGGATCACGTGGGCGGCGAGAATGCCGCCCAGTCCGAACAGCGGCACTTCGAGCGGGTGCCCGGTGAGGGCCAGCGACGCCTGGTTCACCCATCCGGCCCGGCCCCAGACCGCCAGCAGGCCGAAGGCGACGATCAGTCCGGGGGTGACGATCGCCGAGGCGAACAGCCCCACGACGAGGTCGCGGCCGGGAAAGCGCAGCCGGTTGAGGGCCCAGGCGAGGGCGGTGCCGACCAGCAGCGACAGCACGGTGCTGAGCCCGGCCTGGATCGAGGTCATGGCGACGAGGTGGCCGATATCGACGCGCGCCGGCAGCGCCGCGGCATCGCCGGCGGTGGCAAGGATGGCCCACAGCACCATCGCGATGAGCAGCGCGACGGCCATGGCGATGGCCGCCCCGGTGACGATCCGGAGCGGCCTCGGGGGCAGGGTGCGCGGGCTAGCCATGGCGCGACGGCAGTGGTGCTGGCGTCTCCCTCCCCCTGGCGGGGAGGGGGCAGGGGTGGGGGCATGCTTGCCGCATGGCAGCAGATCCTATTGCAGCGCGGCGAGGGCCGCATCGACCCAGGCCCGGCCGTTGGCGGCGATGCTCGCCTCGTCGACCGCCAGCACCTTGTCGGGCGGCGTGCCGAACGCGGCCGGCAGGTCGGCGCCGATATCGAGCACCGGATACATCCAGTTGGTGGTGGGGATGACCCTCTGCGCTTCGGGCGTCACCAGATAGGCGAGGAACTGCCGGCCGAGTTCGGCCTGGTCGGCACTCTTCAGCACTCCTGCAACCTCGACCTGTGCCACGTAGCCTTCCGAGAACGGGGCATAGGCGTAGCGGTCGTCGTCCTCGGCCACCGCGTGGTAGGCGGGCGAGGTGGTGTAGCTCAGCACCATGTCCGCCTGCCCCTCGAGGAACAGGCCATAGGCCTCGGACCAGCCGCGGGTCATGGTCAGCACGTGCGGCTTCAGTCCCTTCCAGATCTCGGGCGCGCGGTCCCCATAGGCCGCCGCGACCCAGAACACGTTGCCGAGCCCCGGGGTCGAGGAGCGGGGGTCCTGGATGACGATCTTGAAGCTTGGCGGCAGCGCGATCAGCTCCTCGAAGGAGGTCGGCGGATTGGGCGTCTTCTCCTTGTTGTAGACGAAGGCGAAGTAGCCGTAGTCGAAGGGCACGAAATCGGTGTCCGCCCACTCGAAGGCGAGCCTGGGCAAGGTTGCGCCGTGCGGGGCGAAGAGCCCGGTGGCCCGCGCCTCGCCCATCGTCGCCGTGTCGAGCCCGACGACCACGTCAGCCCTCGTTGCGGCGCCCTCGAGCTGGACCTTGCGCAGCGTCGAGATGGCGTCCTCGCCGGTGGTGAAGCTGACCGTGCAGTCGCAGGTCTTCTCGAACCCGGCCTTCAGCGCCGGGCCCGGGCCCCACTCGGATGCGAAGCTGTCATAGGTGTAGACGTCAAGGACGGGCCTGGCGTCCTGGGCAGGCGCGGATGAGGCGACGGCGCAGATGACTGCCGCCAACGCGAAGCGATTGAACGACATTTCGTTCCCTTCGGGTTGCGGCCATGTGGATTGAAGGCTACGTGCATGGATCAGGCGCCGAGGCGCCCTTGCCATCTCGAACTTCCTCCGCCAGCATGACCTGGTTCAGGTTCAATGGGTAACTCTCAGCTCCGGAAACTCCGGAACACCCCAGCGAGACACCTGACAGATAGACAGAGTTTTCCCTCCGTGCAAGCGCGCCCCTCAGGGACTTCCGTTGCGGTGTTCGGCGACCTGCTCGTCATTGTGGGCGGCGGCACCGTCGATCCGGCCCTGCTGCAGGAGCTCCATGCCTTGGGCGGCCACCTGGTCGGTGCCGACGGGGGAGCCGACGCCATCGTCGCGGCCGGGCTCAGCCCCGAGCTGATCGTGGGCGATTTCGATTCGCTCAAGAACCCGCATTCATGGCTGGGCAAGACCCGCCTGATGCAGATCGACGAGCAGGAAACCACCGACTTCGAGAAGGCGCTGTACTCGACCCGCGCCCCGGTGACGGTGGCGCTGGGCATGACCGGCGGCCGCTTCGACCATACGCTGGCGGCGCTCGACGCCGTCGCCAAGTATGCGCACGGCCGGAGCATCCTTCTCGTCGACGAGCAGGACGTGGCGCTGGGCCTCACCGGGCCCTTCAGCTTTTCCGTGGCGCCGGGTGAGCGCGTCTCCATTCATCCGCTGAAGCCGGTGACCTTCCGGCGCTCGGAGGGTCTCCGCTACCCCCTCGACGCGCTCCACCTCGCCCCTGGCGTCCGGACCGGAACCTCCAATGAGGCTCTCAGCGGGCCGTTCACCATCGAGCCCGAGGCGGGCGTCCACGCGCCACACCTGCTCATCCTGCCGCGAACCTACCTCGGGTCACTGGTCGACCAGTTGCGGGCGGAGAAACGCTGATGCGCGTGCTGCATGTCGTGGTGTTGCTCCTCGCGATGACGGGGCTGGCGAAGGCGGAGGTTGCCTGCCTCGTGATCGCCGAGGCGGCGACCGGCGCCGTCGTCCATTCCGAGGGCGATGGCTGCGACGACGGCATCGGGCCGGCCTCGTCGTTCAAGTTTCCGCTGGCGGTGATGGGCTTTGACGCGGGCGTGCTGACCTCGCCGGACGAGCCGGCCTGGCCGTACAGGTCCAGGTACGAGGCCGTGCGCGCGATCGACAGGGAAACGACGTCGCCGCGGCGCTGGCTGAAGGAATCCGTGCTGTGGTTCTCGCACGTGCTGGTCGCCGACCTCGGCGCCGAGCGGTTTGCCCGATACGTGCGCGACTTCGGCTACGGCAATGCCGACGTGTCGGGCGATCCCGGCGCCGGCAACGGCATGACCCACGCGTGGCTCAACACGTCGCTGCAGATCACGCCGAACGAGCAGCTCGGCTTCGTGCGCCGCTTCCTCACGGGCCAGCTCCCGGTCAGTCGTGCGGCGCTGGTGCAGACGGTCGCCGCCATGCCGCATTTTGCGGCCGGGGATTGGGACATGCAGGGCAAGACCGGCACCGGCTATGTCAAGGAAGCCAATGGCAAGCGCGGCAAGCGGCAGTTCGGCTGGTTCGTCGGCTGGGCCAGCCGGGCCGACACCGTGCTGGCTTTCGCCTACCTGCAAAAGAACAGCAAACCCGGCGGCAACGCACTCGGCCTCCGCACCCGCGACGACCTGCTCGCGAGGTGGACGGACCTCGTCGAATAAGGGCGGCGTCCCGACACAAAAAAGGCCGCCCGGGGGGCGGCCTTCTTCAAGCTGCATCCGCAGTTACGCGGATTCGCGGTTCTTGGCGTGGGCGGCCTTCTGGACTGCCTCCTGCACCTTTTCGAACGCCCGCACCTCGATCTGGCGGATACGCTCGCGGCTGACATTGTATTCCTGCGCCAGCTGCTCGAGCGTCGCCGGGTCTTCCTGCAGGCGGCGGGCCCGGAAGATCGCCTTCTCGCGGTCGTTCAGGTCCTGCATGGCATTGGTCAGCAGGCCCATGCGCTCCTTGTATTCCTCGGTCTCGCCCAGGGTGGTCTCCTGGTCCGGCGTGTCGTCGGCCAGCCAGTCCTGCCACTCGGACGTGCCTTCGTCGGCGCGCATCGGCGCGTTCAGCGAGGCGTCCCCGGAGAGGCGCTGGTTCATCGACACCACGTCGCCCTCGGACACGTTGAGCGTCGTCGCAATCTGCTTGATCTGGTCGGGGTGCAGGTTGCCGTCGTCGAGGGCGGCGATCTGTCCCTTGATCTTGCGCAGGTTGAAGAACAGGCGCTTCTGCGCCGCCGTGGTGCCGATCTTGACGAGGCTCCACGAGCGCAGGACGTATTCCTGGATGGCGGCGCGGATCCACCACATCGCGTAGGTCGCGAGGCGGAAGCCCTTTTCGGGCTCGAAACGCTTCACCGCGTGCATCAGGCCGACATTGCCCTCGGAGATGACCTCGGAAATGGGCAAGCCATACCCGCGATAGCCCATGGCGATCTTGGCCACGAGCCGCAGGTGCGAGGTGATCAGCTTCTGGGCGGCGGCAGGATCCTCATGTTCCTTGTAGCGCTTGGCGAGCATGTATTCCTCGTCAGGCTCCAGCATCGGGAACTTGCGGATTTCCTGCAGGTAGCGGCTGAGGCCTCCTTCAGCCGAAAGGATTGGCAGATTGGTCTGGGCCATTGTGCACCCTCATCTTTCCCCCGGCATGGCGGGCAGAAACGCAGCCCGCATCCATCAGGCATGCCGGCCGACGTAACAAGATATATAGGTCGAAATCCCGACTTGATAAGACCCACTACGTCCCCACCGGAATGCACCCGGAAGCATTACCGTTGCATTGCGGCAGCCTTAACTTTTTCGTCATCAGCTCAGCGGGGATGGGCCCGGTCGAACGGCTCGATGGCCGCCTGCAGCGCCTCGAGGTCGGGCGGCAAGGGCGCCTCGAACCGCATCTCCTCGCCCGTCACCGGATGCTCGAAGCCGAGTTCGGCGGCGTGCAGCGCCTGCCGGCCCAACGCGCTGACGGCCTGCCTCGCTGCATCGGGCAGGCGATTGATCTTGGTGGCGAACCCCGCGGCGTAGAGCTGGTCGGCGACCAGGGGATGGCCGATATGGGCCATGTGCACCCGGATCTGGTGGGTGCGTCCGGTCTCGAGCTCGCAGCGGATGCGGGTGATGTCCCAGCCTTCGTCGCCGAATCGGGCTTCGACCGCATAGTGGGTGATCGCCTCGCGCCCGTCCTTGCGCACGGCCTGCTTCAGCCGGTTGCCGGGGTCGCGGCCAAGCGGCGCCTCGACGGTGCCGTAGGCCTGCTGGGTGCGGCCCCAGGCAAAGGCGATATAGGCCCGGTGCAGCGGGCCGGTCCGGCCGTGGTCGGCGAACTGGGCGGCCAGGTGGTTGTGCGCCTGCTCGGTCTTGGCGGCCACCATGACGCCCGAGGTGTCCTTGTCGAGCCGGTGCACGATGCCCGGACGCCTGACGCCGCCGATGCCCTTGAGGCTCGCGCCGCAGTGGTGGAGGAGGGCGTTGACCAGCGTTCCGCTGAGGTTGCCCGGGGCCGGGTGCACCACCATGCCCACGGGCTTGTTGATGACGATCAGTTGATCGTCCTCATGGAGGATGTCGAGGGGGATGTCCTCGGGCGTCGGCTCCGCCTCCACCGGCTCGGGGGCGACGAGGACGATCTCCTCGCCTTCCCGCACCTTGTATTTCGGCTCGCTGACCGGTCGGCCATTGATCGAAACGCTGCCGGCCAGTATCAGGTCCTTCAGCCGGTTGCGCGAGAAGACCGGCACGGCACGCGCCAGCGCCACATCGAGGCGGCTGCCGGCCTCGGTCGCGTCGACCGTCACCTGCCATTCCTGTTCCTCGCCGGACAAATCCTGCATGAGCGATCCTCAAGACAAAGACCAGACCACCGCCCCGGAACTCACGCCGGAATCCCGGGCCGTGCTCAACCGGGCGCGGAAGAGCTTCATGGTGTCGGTCGGGCTGCTGGTGCTCGGCCTTATGGCCATCGGCGGGGCGGTTGTCTACCGTACATCGCAGGCCGACACCAAGGCGGGAGGCGACTACGTCATCGCGGCGCTGAAGATTCCGGCCGGCGGCGAGGTGGTTTCGGCGGTTGCGGCCGACGGCCGCGTCACCGTCACCTACAGGCTCGGGCCCCTCACCAGCGTGCGCATCTTCGATGGCCGGTCGGGTGAGCTGATCCGCGAAGTGCCGGTGGTCAGCGAGTAGCCGCCGGCCTAGTTGCCGTCCTGCAGTTCGCGCAGCGCCTTCAGCCGGTCCGACACGGCCTGGCCGTCGGGCATGGTGCCCATGCGCGCGTTCGGGCCGCGCACCTGCGGCGGCTCGGCCTCCTCGGCATCGATGAACTTCTGCATGCGGTCGGCGAGGCTCTCTTCCTCGTCCACCGGGCCCGTGCCCTCCAGCGCATAGACCAGCCGGCTGACGTCGGAGGCGATGTCGTTGAGCCGCTCGCGCAGGTGCGACTGCTCGATGCGCTCGGTGCCCCAGTCGGCCATGATGGTTTGCTCGACATTGGCCACCTTGGCGCGCAGCAGTTCCATTTCTTCCTCCAGGCCCAGTTTTTCCGCCAGGAGCATGTCGCGCTGCTGCTCGCCGTTGTCGACGAGGCGGGTCGTCTCGGCCAGAAGGGTGGAGACGCGGTTCTCGGCGTCGGCAATGCGCGCCTCGGCGTCGGCGAGTTCGGTCCGGCCGGTCGTGACGGCGTCTTCCTGCTGCGCCAGCCGTTCGCGGGACGCGGCGGCGGAGACCTGCGCGTCGGCCGCGCTCTTGTTGGCGCTCTCCAGCTCCTCGATCAGGCTGCGGTTCTGCGTCTCGAGGAACGCGGCGCGCTTCTTTTCCGTCTCGAGGTAGCCGAGCAGCTGGTCGACATCGGTGTTGTAGTCGCCGCTCAGCGACTTGCCGTCGACCGAGAAGCTGCGGGGCGAGGCGCTGCGCAGGCTTTCGCGCGCGGCTTCGAGCTGGCTCGACCTGTCGCTCAGTTCGCGGTCGCGCATGCGCAGCTTCTGCGTCAGGTCGGCGGCTTCCTTCTCGAGTTCGAGGATGCGGCGCCGCGCCTCGGCCTCGCGCTCCTCGAGCTCGCGCACCACCTGCAGGTGGCTGTCGCGCTCGTCCTTGATGCCGCCGAGCTCGGACTTCTTGCGGTTGATGTCGCGCAGCTGGTCGGCGAGGCGGCGACGCAGCGCCTCGACGTTCATTTCCAGCCGGCGGGTGGAAAGCGCGAACTCGGCGCGCAACTGGTCCTTGTCGGCGCGGAACTCGGCCATCGACATGGGCGTGGCCGCTTCGATGCGCTTCTTGGTCAGGCGCACGGCGCGCCGCCAGACGGCGGGCAGGATGATCAGCGCAATGAGCCCGGCGACCAGCAGGCCGAGCACGAAGTACATCACATTTTCAATCGCCATCACTCGACTCCGCCGGCGCGCCCGGGCGGCCCTGCACTACGCAGATTAGCCGAAGATGGAGGCCCGGTCACGACGTGCATGCAGCGGGGATGCCGTCGCCCGCACGGCGGTGGAAATGTGCTGGAGGCCGGCGATCAGAAGGGGTTCCAGGTCGGTTCCTGGGTGAACTTCAGGTAGCCGACATTGATGCCGAGGCGGGCGCCGACGCCCGACCGGATGGGCACCATGACGACATCGCCATACTTCACCACGGTCATGCCGAGCCCGCCCAGCACATAGGCGGAGCCGTCGACGCCCGGATACCGGCCATAGACGTCCGAGATGCTGGAGAGGTTGTAGACCAGCATCATGATCTTGGAGCCATCGCCGCCGAAGTCGAAGCCGACGGTCGGGCCCTGCCAGAAGACGGGGTGCTCGCCCTGGTTGCGGGTATACATGGTGCCTTCGCCATAGCGCGCGCCGGCAAAGATGGCGCCGCCGGCTTCCTCGCCGAGGATGTAGGCATTGGGCAGGCCGAACTGGCTGACGGCGCGCTCGACGAGCGAGGCGAGGCCCTGGGCGACCGAGCCGAAGAACTGATGGCCCGTGTCGACGAGCTCGTCCCCCGAAAAGGTGTCCGACAGCGAGCCCTGCTGCTGGGCCTGGCTCAGGCTCGGGGTCAGGACCAGCGTCGCCGCTGTCAGCGCGACGAAGGCGGCGAGGATCAGGTAGACCATGCGATTGAGCATGTAGGGAACTCCCGGCGGGCATAGTTCAAGGGGCGGCCCGTTTACGCGGTACTTACCTTGCCAAGGCTAAGGTCCGGCGCATCCGGTCTGCGTAAGGGGCCCTCACGCTAGGCCTTCATGGCGGCAATGATGCGGCAAAAGCGTAAACAAAACTTAACCATAACCGGGCTTCTTGCGGCCGTCGGCGTGGTTGTGGCGCTTTCGGGCGGGCTGCCGGCCCGGGCCGAGGCGCTGGTCGAGGCCATCGTTGCCGATCCGCTCACCGGCGTCGCGCTCGAGGGCTACGATCCGGTCAGCTATTTCCTCGGCCCCGAGCCGGTCGCGGGCTCGTCCGACCACCTCTACGAATGGGCCGGCGTGCCGTGGTATTTCGCGTCCGAGGCGAACCGCGACGTGTTCGCGCGCAATCCTCAGATCTATGCGCCGCAATACGGCGGGCACTGCCTCACCAGCCTCAGCCGCGGCTACCTGTCGGACGGCAAGCCGCGCCTCTTCGCCATCCGGCAGATGAAGCTCTACCTGTTCTACTCGATCGCCAACCGCGAGGCGTTCCTCGCCGGCGACGACGAGATCGTGGTCGCCGCCGACCGGAACTGGACGCGGCTCAAGGACGATCTCGCCGGCGCGGGGCAGGGGGCGACCGAGGGGGCGACCGGGGCGGCGACCGGGGCCGCCGCGGAGTCCCCGGCCCCCGCCGCGACGACGGCGGGCGCAGGACACTAGGGCAGCCGGGCGCTTCTCGGGTATCTTCACCGAAATGATTCGACTGCAGAGGTCACGAAGAATGCCAGATATCATCGAGCTCAAGGCGACCGATCTCGCGGCGATGCTGTGTTCGCGGGTTTGCCACGACCTGATCAATCCGGTGGGGGCGATCGGCAACGGGCTCGAGGTTCTGGCCGACCCTTCCCAGGGCGCAATGGCTGAAGGCGCGCAGGAACTGATCGCCAACTCGGCCAAGCAGGCGCGCGCCAAGCTCGAGTTCGCCCGCCTCGCCTTCGGGGCCTCGTCCACCGCCGGGACCGACTTCGACACGCGCGAGTGCGAGCGCGTGGCGCGGCTCTTTTTCGAGATCGAGAAGGCCGATCTCGACTGGCAGGTGCCGCTGATCCTGTTGCCCAAGCACAAGGCGAAGCTGCTGATGAACATGCTGCTGATCGCGGCCATGTCGGTGCCGCGCGGGGGCGTGGTCACCGTCAAGGTCGAGGGTCCCGCGGGCAGCGAGCGCTTCACCCTCACCTCCAGCTCCGATCCGGAAAAAAAGCAGAAGACGCTGATGCCCCAGGGCGTCGAGGCGCTGCTGTTCGGCAATCCCGAAGGGGGCGTCGATGCGCGCGGCATCCAGCCCTTCTACACCGGCATCCTTGCCCGCATGACGGACATGGAGCTGAAGATCGGCATCGAGAACGACGTGTTCGAATTCACCGCCACGCCCAAGGCCGTCGCTGCGGCCGCCTGATCGCGCCCGCTCAGGCTAGGGCGTCTTTTCGGCGATCGGGCGGGTGCCCGAGAGCAGCAGGGTCAGCTCGGCCTGGCGGCGGGTGCCGGTCTTGGACAGCACGGCGTTGAGCTGGTTGCGCACCGTTGCCGGCGACAGGTTGAGCGCGGCAGCGAGGTTCTCGACATTGAGGCCCGAGGCGATGCCCCGGGCCACCTTGGCCTCGGCCGGGGTGAGGTCGAACAGTCCGGTCAGGATGTGGGTGAGCGGGGCATCCGGCATGGTGACGGGCGTCACCACCAGCAGTCCTTCGGCGCGCGTGAAGACGTCGCCGGCCGAGCGCCGGATCGGCACCAGGTGAACGACGAGGGCCGAGCCGTTTTCCGTCGCCCGCACGGGGATTGAGCGCAACGTCGGGTTGAGCTCGAAGCGCAAACCCTCCACCGCGCCGGTGACGAGTTCCTGGACCCAGGAGTCCTGGAAGGCGATGCCGTCGAAGGCAGTGAAGGTGATGCGGGGCGCGAGCGCCTCGAGCAGCGGGTTCAGCGCCAGCACCCTGCCACCGCGTCCCAGGACCGCACAGGGCAGCCCCACCAGTTGCAGCGCGGCGGCCTGGTTGCTGGCCGAGCGCAGCCCCAGCCGGTGCGAGACGAGGGCGGCGCGCGCCAGGTGAGGCCGCAGCAGGTCCAGTCGCTCCATGGCGGCGCGATCGAATGGAAGGGCCCCGGCCTTGCGGGCAAGGTCGAAAACGACCAGGTCGCCCGTCGGGGCCGGGATCGCCGTCCCGGCCGTCCAGGCGAAGCCGTGCGGGCGGACGAACTTGGTGTAGATCGGGTCGGCGTCGAGTTCGGCCTCACTGCAAAGCTCGAGGTCCGTGGAGAAAGCCGAAGGGTAGAGCTCGAGGGCGCGTCCGAAGCGGACGTTGGGGTACTCGCGGCCGTTGGCCACGTAGTCCCGATAGCCCGCCTCATAGCTCGGGGTGGCGATATAGCGGCCGTAACCGTCCATGTCGGCCGACAGAAGAGTTGCGGCATCGGCGCCGCCCGTGATGCTCACGCGCTCCAATACACCCGGCCAGAGTTCGGGTATTGCAGCAGCCTCATAGATGTCGTCGATCAGGGGCGTTGAATTAGGCAAATTAGGCTTTCGTCCGGTCTGCCGTGCATTGCGCCGGCAAACCGTTCTGTTCACTTGAATTGCGTAGTACGACCCTAAGCGTTCCAATCGAGTCTGGGCAAGCAAGTATCATGCGGCAGAGTATCTGGCATAACGATTTCTGTACCAGACGTGGTGCCCAGGCCGGCGCCGGAAAGCTGTCGAGGTCGCGTATTGTCCCTTCGCGCCGGTGTACGCCGGGCCGCATTTAGCTGCGACGAAGATGCGGCAGCTTTCAGCCTTCGATAACCATTCACAGGCAGATTTGGTGGGCGCGCAGTCCGGCACGGGTCCGGCTGGCGGAGAGAAGCGTCATGAAGTCCTGCCTCGTGGTCGATGATTCAAGCGTGGTGCGGAAAGTCGCCCGGCGGATCCTCGAAGATCTCGATTTTATCGTCGATGAAGCGGAGGATGGGCAGGAAGCCTTCGACAAGTGCCGGCAGGAGATGCCCGACGCGATCCTGCTCGACTGGCAGATGCCGATCATGAGCGGGCTCGAGTTCCTCAAGCTGCTGCGCGGCTATGTCGGAGGCAACGTTCCGCACGTGGTCTACATGGTCACCGAGAACGACATCGGGCAGATCGCGATGGCGCTGAGAAGCGGCGTCAACGACTACATGATGAAGCCGTTCGAGCGGGACCACCTCGAGGCAAAGTTCACGCCGCTCGTGCAGGCCGGACAGGCGAGCGTCGCCTGACTTCGCGGTAGCGCACACAGTCACCAGGCATCAGCGATACCGGTGCGGTCACGCGCCGGAGGCACGGTCGTCGGCGGGATTCATCGCCCCAGAAAAAGCAGAAACCCCGCGCCGAAGACGCGGGGTGCTCAGGTCCGCCGCAAGCGGAAGAGATCAGGCGACGCTGGATTCGGCGAAGGTTTCGCTCTCGTCGGGCTCGCGCAGCACGTAGCCGCGGCCCCAGACCGTCTCGATGTAGTTCTTGCCACCGGTGGCGACCGAGAGCTTCTTCCGCAGCTTGCAGATGAAGACGTCGATGATCTTCAGCTCGGGCTCGTCCATGCCGCCATAGAGGTGGTTGAGGAACATTTCCTTGGTGAGGGTGGTGCCTTTGCGGAGCGAGAGCAGCTCCAGCATCTGGTATTCCTTGCCGGTCAGGTGCACGCGCTGGCTCTGCACTTCCACGGTCTTGGTGTCGAGGTTCACCGTCAGGTCGCCCGTCGTGATGACGGACTGGGCGTGGCCCTTGGAGCGGCGAACGATGGCATGGATGCGGGCGACCAGTTCGTCCTTGTGGAAGGGCTTGGTCATGTAGTCGTCGGCGCCGAAGCCGAGGCCGCGCACCTTGTCCTCGATGCCGGCGAGGCCGGACAGGATCAGGATCGGCGTCTGGACCTTGGCGACACGCAGGGTGCGCAGAACCTCGTAGCCCGACATGTCGGGGAGATTCAGGTCGAGCAGGATGATGTCGTAGTCGTAGAGCTTGCCGAGGTCCACGCCCTCTTCGCCCAGATCCGTCGTGTAGACGTTGAAGCTCTCAGACTTGAGCATCAACTCGATGCTCTGCGCAGTGGCGCTGTCGTCTTCGATCAGGAGCACACGCATGCCGTCAATCCCCTTAAACCGTTCCCTGCTGGAACCACGGGTGAAGCGCCCGGCGCATTCACCCTTAACCGAACCCTACTGGATATGACCCAAACCTAAGCGCCATTAGTTAACAAAGTTTAATTCTGATCCGCAAGATGCAAAGCTTCGATCCCTAACGATATATTAAGTCGTTGAAAATGCTACGTAATTTAGCATCAAACGACTTAAGATTTTAGGTTAAGAAAGGGTACCAATCGACTCTGTGGATTCAGGGTTTTGAGAGCTTTGGGAGAGGTTTTGAGCCCCGTGGGCCAGCGGGCACAGTCGGCGCCCGGCGAGTATGGTTAACGCTTTTTGCTTAACGTTCGGTTACCTTCGGAATCAGGCGATTCGATCCAATCCGGAAGGCGCATGCAATCCCTGATCGCGGCAATCGATGCCATCGAGGACGTGGAGGTGTTCGGCCGGGTCAAGACCGTGCAGGGGCTGCTCGTCGAGATCGTGGGGCCGGTGCGGGAACTGCGGGTCGGCGGCCGGGTCGAGATCGAGACCACTGCGGGCGGGGTCCTCGGCGCCGAAATCATCGGGTTTCGCGACGGCTACGCGCTCTGCCTGCCATTCGGGCCGCTCGCGGGCGTGCGGCTGGGCTGCCGGGCGCTGTTCAGGAAGAACGACGGGGTCGTGCAGCCCTCTGACCACTGGCTCGGGCGCGTGATCAATGCCGAGGGGCGGCCGATCGACGGCAAGGGGCCGCTGATGCCCGGCGCGACGGCCTATCCCCTGCGCCAGACGCCGCTGCCCGCGCATGAGCGCATGCGGGTGGGCGATCCGCTCGACATGGGGGTGCGCACGCTCAACACCTTCACCACCATGTGCGAAGGCCAGCGGATGGGAATCTTCGCCGGCTCGGGCGTCGGCAAGTCGGTGCTGATGTCGATGCTGGCCCGCAACGCCCAGGTCGACGTGGCCGTGATCGGGCTCATCGGCGAGCGCGGGCGCGAGGTGCAGGAGTTCGTCACCGACTATCTGGGCGAGGTCGGCATCCAGCAGGCGGTCGTGGTCGTCGCGACCTCGGACGAGGCGGCGCTGATGCGGCGCCAGGCGGCCTATCTGACGCTCGCCCTCAGCGAGTACTTCCGCGACCAGGGCAAGCGCGTGCTGTGCATGATGGACAGCCTGACGCGCTTTGCGCAGGCGCAGCGCGAAATCGGGCTGGCCATCGGCGAGCCGCCGACCGCCAAGGGCTATCCGCCGACCGTGTTCACCGAGTTGCCGCGCCTCCTCGAAAGGGCAGGTCCTGGGTTAAAGGACTCGGGCTCCATTACCGGTCTATTTACCGTTTTGGTGGAAGGTGATGACCACAACGAGCCCATAGCGGACGCCGTGCGCGGCATCCTCGACGGGCACATTGTGATGGAGCGCTCGATTGCCGAACGCGGTCGCTATCCGGCGGTCAACGTGCTCCGGTCCATCTCGCGTACGATGCCAGGATGCGTGCCGGTCAGTTTCCGGCCAACCTTGCAGAAGGCGCGGGAGCTCATGTCGACATATGCCGACATGGAGGAACTGATCCGGCTGGGGGCTTACCGGAAGGGATCGGATCCGGGCGTGGACCGTGCCATCGCGATCAACCCGGCGCTGGAGGCGTTTCTGAGCCAGCAGCGGGAAGAGCGAACCTCGATTGCCGACGGCTATACGATGCTCGAGGCAATCCTGGAAAAGGTGGGCGGGGATACCGCGCCAGTGAAGTGAATGACTTGAGGTGTAAGGAGTACAAGTCATGAAGTCGCGCAGCGAAAGCCTGATCCGGCTCAAAAAGTTTCAGGTGGACGAGAAGCGCCGGCAACTGACGCAGATCGAGATGATGATCGCCGATTTCGAGCGCATGGCCGCCGAACTCGACCAGCAGATCGAAATCGAGCAGCAGAAGACCGGAATTTCCGACGTCGCCCATTTCGCCTATTCCACCTTCGCCAAGGCAGCGATCGCGCGCCGGGACAATCTCCTCGCGTCGGCCAACGACATGCGCGGAAATCTCGAGGCGGCGCAGGACGCGCTCGCCGAAGCCGTGGAAGAACTGAAGAAGGTCGAACTGCTGGACCAGCGCGAGCACGGTCGCGAAGCGGCGGCCGAGGCCAAGTCCGAGCAGGCCGAGTTCGACGAAATCGCCCGCCTGCGCCACACCCGGCGCTGATCGACGATCGCCACGCATGCAAAAAGGCCCGCCGAAGCGGGCCTTTGGCGTTCCGTCGGCGTCGATCAGGAGACCGGGCCGGTCACCAGCAGCTGCGTGCTGCGCTCGTTGAGGAACGTATCCTTGTTGTAGGCGACGGCCTTGTCGAGCTGGTCGCGCGTCACGTTCACGAACAGGTACTTGTTGCCGTTCGGGTCGGTGGCGAAGCGCAGGTTCTCGATGGCGACCGCCACGGGCTTGGTGCCGATGCCGAGGAAGCCGCCGAAGTCGATGATCACCGCCTCGACGGACTTGCCGTCCTGGCCGAGGACCACGTCGCCGATGGTGCCGAGGTGCTCGTCCGCCGGACCGTAGACATTGGTGCCGATCAGCTCTTCGGCGGTCAGCGGCACGTCGGTGAGTTCGGCGCGGTTGATGGTGGTCGCGGCAGCCTTGTTGGTGGTGTCCGTCGACATGGCGTTGCTGTCGGTGGTGCCGGCGGGCGCCGGGGCCATGGTCTGGTCGGCGGGCGGGTTCGCGGCCGCATCGTCGGTCGTCTTGAACTCGGGCGCCTGCTCGAGGGCTTCCTTGGTGGTCGGAAGGACGAAGCGCTCGCTGTTGTTGTCGCCGAGGACGCGATGCAGCTCGGCGTAGTTCACGGCGACGTTCTTCTGGCCAAGGCCAAGGAAGCCGCCGACGCCGATGATGACAGCCGCCACTTCCCCCTTGTCGCCGATGACGAGGTTGTTGATGTCACCGATGTGCTGGGCATCCGAGGCATCCGAGGAATAGACCTGCTTGCCGATGATCTCGGTGGCGAGGTTGTCCTTGTCGGTCACAGTGTAGCCCGAAGCGAGAATCGAGACGTCGAGCTGCTCGGTGACGGTGCCGTCAGCGGCCGGGGCGGTCGTCGTCGTTGCGGGCGCGTCCGTTGCCGGTGCCGGGGTCGTGGTATCCTGGGCAATCGCGCCCGCGGTCAGCAGGGTGGCGATTGCGGTCGTGGTCAGCAGGGTGCGGAACATTTAGCGTCCTCTCGTTCGTGACTGGAACAAAGCGCGTGGCACGCGACTCGGCGAAGTGCGCACGGCTCGATACACAGGCAACGTCAGAGGGCGGGACTCGTTCCAGCCAACACGGGTTCGGCATTGGAGAACAAAAGGCCGGCCCCGTGTTCGAGGTCCGGCCTTCACGCCTCCCAGCGTCCCTTGGGGCGTCGTGGTGCCCACATCGCTAAAGTTAGCGGACAATTTTCGGCATGGCGCGTGCCTCCGGGTTAACCGGTTAAGCACCGCTTAACGCTGGCCGCCCGGCAGGGCTACTGCGTCACCGGCACGTTGATGGGAATGGGGCCGGACGGGCCCGGCACGGTCCACAGCGAGGACCCCGCCTGCTGCACGAGGCGGAGCACGAAGCCGAGCTTTTGGATCACCGCGGGGCTGAGCACGAACGGATAGGCGTCATGCTGGCCGACGGCCCGGTTGAGGTTGTTGATCAGCGAACTCAGCGGGATCCAGTTTTCGATCAGCGCGCCGATGTCGGGCTCGTCATAGGGCTGGTAGTCGAGGTCCGCCGCCAGTTCGCCGGTGCTGTCCACCCGCGGCTTCAGCCGCACGCCGAAGGCGGCGGCCATCTCGGTCGTATCGACCAGATGGAGGTAATGCGCGAAGGTCTCGGCGAAATCCTCCCAGGGGTGCGAGGTGGCGTAGGCCGAGATGTAGCGGTCCTGCCATTGTGCGGGGGCGCCGTTGAGGTAATGCGCCGAGAGCGCCGCCCCGTAGTCGGCCCTCTCGTCGCCGAAGAGGCTGCGGAACTCCTCGAGCCCGGGCCGGCCGTCGACGAGGATGCTCCAGTAGTAGTGCCCGATCTCGTGGCGGAAGTGTCCGAGCAGCGTGCGATAGGGCTCGTTGAACTGGGTGCGGCGATACTCGCGCGCCGCGTCGTCGGCTTCCTTGAGGGCAATGGTGATGATGCCGCGATCGTGCCCGGTCAGCACCGGGGCGGGGGACAGTTCCTCATTGGGGAAGCGGAAGCTCAGGCCGTGGACCGGGTCCTCGTTGCGGGTGGCGAGCGGCAGGTGCAGCCGCAGCAGCGAGTAGATGAGACGCTTCTTCGCCCGCTCGATCGACTGCCATCGCGCGAGGTCGGGCGGTTGATCGATCGCGGGCACCAGTTCGTTGTGCCGGCAGGCCCGGCAGTACATGCCGCCGCCCGGCTTGTGGAGGATCAGCCAGTTGCAGGCGCTGTGCGCGGCATTGGCGCAGAACACGAACTCGAGATTGTCGATATGCGGCGCGGTCCAGACGAGGGGTCCGCCCTCGAGGGACAACATGCGGTTGAGCAGCGGCGCATAGCCGAGCCGGCGTCCGCAGCGCTCGCAACGGGTGTTCTCGAAATAGAGCAGGTTGCCGCAGTGATCGCAGCGGAAGAGCTTCATGAGCGTGTCCGGTGGCCGCCCGCTGAAAATGCGCCGCGGCAAGGTCGGGTTCCGTCCGTGGAAGCCGAATATTAAGGCGACATCCGCATGGTCGTGGGTGGAATGGGGGCATCCATGGCGACACGACTGGCGGGCCTTTCCCTGTGGCAGCGCTGCCTGGCGCTGGCCATCGTGGCGGCGGGCATGCTGATGCTGTCCTCGTTCACGCTTCAGCCCATGCCGCCGGCGACCGGCGCCGCACCCGGCGCTGCGGGGCAGGGCGATCTCGCCAGCTACCAGCGGATCATCGAGATGATGCGCGCCGGCGAGGGCTATTACCGGGCCGCGCACGAGGTGCTGGTGGCCGATGGCTATGGCACGCGCTCGGTGTTCAACTGGCGGACGCCGGCCTGGCCGATGCTGCTGGCCGCGCTGCCGCCCGGCTGGGGGCAGGGCGTGCTGGCCGCCGTGGCGCTGGCCGGGCTGTTGCTGGCCTATGCGGTGGCGCGGCGCGACGGCGGGCTCGCGCCGGCACTCCTCGTGCTGGTTGGCGTCGGCGGCAGCCTCGGCGGGCTCGCTGCGCCGGCGAGCGTGGTGTTCTCGGAGCCCGCCGCGGGCACCCTCATCCTCTTTTCGATCGCCGCCTATGGCATGGGCTGGCGCGCGGCCGGCGTCGCGGCGGCGCTCGCTGCCCTGTTCCTGCGTGAACTCGCGGCGCCCTGTGTCGTCGTCGCCGCCCTCCTCGCGCTGCGCGAGCGGCGCTGGGGGGAGGTGGGCGCGTTCCTTGTCGGCGGCCTCGCCTATGCCGGCTATTTCGGCTGGCACTGGTCGTGCGTCATGCAGCAGCTGGGGCCGGCGGATCGCGACTACGCCGAGGGGTGGCTGCAGTTCGGCGGGCTGAGGTTCCTCGTCTCCGCGGCAGGCTTCAACGGGCTCTGGAGCCTCGCGCCGCACTGGCTCCCGGCGGTGCTGGTGCCGCTTGGACTGCTGGGGCTGTGGGCCTGGCGCGGCGGCATGCTCGCGCTGGTCACTGTCGCCGCCTTCCTCCTCCTCTTCGCCGTGGTCGGCAAGCCGTTCAATTATTACTGGGGAGCGCTGTTCACGCCGCTCTTGATGCTCGGCGCCGCATGGGGCCTATACGCGCTGGCTGAGACGATCCGGATGGGAGCCGCCGATGGGCAAGCGCATGTCGAAGACACTGGCAGCGGAGCTGGCTGAGCGCACGCTGGCGATCGTCAACCCGTCGAACCGCGTCCTGCCGCTGAACGAGTCCCTCCGGCGCCACGGCTTCGCGCCGCTCCGCATCGCGGCGAGCGAGCTGCCGGCGGACAAGCCGGGGCTGGCCGCGTGGCTCATGGCGCGCTACGCGGGCGAATAGGCTCAGACGCTTCCGATCGTCTTCAGCCGCACGCGCGGATGCACCTCGTTCTGGCTCATCACCACCGTCTGCGGGCGGAAGCGCTCGATGATGGCGCGGACGTGCGGCCGGATGCCCGGGCTGGTGATCAGCACGGGGATCTCGCCCTGCTGGGCCGCGTTCTCGAAGCCCTGCTGCACCCCGACGATGAACTGCTGCAGCCGTGACGGCGCCATCGCGAGGTGCCGGTCGTTGCCGTCGCCGATCATGGCCTCGGCGAAGTCCCGCTCCCACTGCGGGGACAGGGTGAGCAGCGGCAGGTTGCCGTCCGGGCCGAGGTTGGCGGCGCAGAGCTGGCGGGAAAGGCGCGAGCGCACATGTTCGGCGATCGACTGGGCCGTGCGGCCGGGGCCCGCGATCTCGGCGATGCCTTCGAGGATCGTGGGCAGGTCGCGGATCGAGATGCGCTCGGTCAGCAGCGTCTGCAGCACGCGCTGGATGCCCGAGACCGAGATCTGGGAGGGCACGATGTCCTCCACCAGCTTCTGCTGGTCCTTGGGCAGGCCCGAGAGCAGCGACTGCACGTTGGCGTAGCTCAGCAGGTCGGAGACGTTCGCCTTCAGCACCTCGGTGAGGTGGGTCGAGATCACCGTCGAGGGATCGATGATCGAGTAGCCGCGCAACTCCGCCTCGTCGCGCAGCGCCGGCTCGATCCAGGTGGCGGGCAGGCCGAAGGTCGGCTCGGTGGTGTGGATGCCCGGCAGGTTGATCTCGCGGCCCATGGGATCCATGACCATCAGCTGGTGCGCGAAGATCTGGCCGCGGCCGGCGTCGACCTCCTTGATCTTGACCTTGTAGTCGTTGGGCTCGAGCTGCATGTTGTCGAGGATGCGCACGGGCGGCATGATGAAGCCGAGCTCGGTCGCGAGCTGCCGGCGCAGCGCCTTGATCTGCTCGGTGAGCCGGTCGGTGCCGGTGTCGTCCTCCTTCACCAGCGACAGCAGGCCGTAGCCGAGTTCCAGCTTCAGCTCGTCGATGCGGAGGCTGTCGGTGATCGGGGCATCTTCCATGGGCTGGCCCTGCTGGGCCTGGGCCATGGCGGTCTCGATGATCGCCTTGTCGGCCGCGACCGACTTCTTCTGGCCCGACTTGAAGGCGAGCCAGCCAACGCCCACGGCAAGGCCGAGGAACGGGATGATGGGCATGCCGGGCAGCAGCGCCAGCCCGCCGATCACCGCGGCGGACATGCCGAGCGCCTTGGGGTAGCCGGTGAACTGGGCCACCAGCGCCTTGTCGGCCGAACCGGTGACGCCGGACTTGGACACGAGCATGCCGGCGGCGGTCGACACGATCAGCGCCGGGATCTGGGAAACGAGGCCGTCGCCGATGGTGAGCAGGGTGTAGTTGTGGCCGGCCTCGGCGAAGCTCAGGCCTTCCTGCAGCATGCCGATGATCAGTCCGGCGATGATGTTGATGAAGGTGATCAGCAGGCCCGCGATGGCGTCGCCGCGCACGAACTTGGACGCACCGTCCATGTTGCCGAAGAAGGCGCTCTCGGCCTCCAGCGTCTCGCGGCGCTTGCGGGCGGTGGCTTCGTCGATGAGCCCGGCGCTGAGGTCCGCGTCGATGGCCATCTGCTTGCCGGGCATGGCGTCGAGGTTGAAGCGCGCGGCCACTTCCGCGATGCGGCCCGAACCCTTGGTGATGACGATGAAGTTCACGATGATGAGGATCGCGAACACGACGACGCCGATGACGAAGTTGCCGCGCGTGATGAACTCGCCGAAGGCCTGGATGACGTGGCCGGCCGCGTCGGTGCCGTTGTGCCCCTCGGCGAGGATCAGGCGGGTGGTGGCGAGGTTGAGCGCCAGCCTCAGCATGGCCGAGATCAGCAGCACGGTCGGGAAGGAACTGAACTCGAGCGGCGTCTGGATGAAGAGCGCCGTCATCAGGATCAGCACCGAGAAGACGATCGAGATGGCGAGGAGCACGTCGAGCAGCAGCGGCGGCAGCGGCACGATGAGGACCAGGATGATCCCCATGATGCCGACGGCGAAGCCGATCTCGGACGAGCCGAGCGACTTCATCAGCCCCTTCAGCGAGAAGGGCGGGAGCGCCGGTCCGCCGGCATTGGAGAGATCAGCCAAGACGGGCCTCTAGGATTGGTGCCTGTGCTTCCAGTGCGCGCCGGTCCATGCTCACGCTGCGGTGTTCCGCTGCTCGCCGGGTCCGGGCACCGGGATGCCTTCGTCCATGTACTGGTTCAGCTTGTTGCGCAGCGTGAGGATCGAGATGCCGAGAATGTTGGCGGCGTGCGTGCGGTTGCCGAGCACGTGGTCGAGCGTGTCGAGGATCAGGTCGCGTTCGACGTCGGCGACGGTGCGGCCGACCATGGCGTGCGAGATCGACTGCGCCGTCTGCGCGGCCTGCGTCGCCAGCGAGGCGGTGGCGACAAGTTCGGTCAGCCCGGTGCCGTCCGGCATGGCGATCGCCTCGGGGCCGATGACCTCGCCGCCGGCCAGCAGCACGGCGCGGTGCAGCGTGTTCTCCAGCTCGCGCACGTTGCCGGGCCAGGGCGCCTTCAGCAGGGCGGCCCGGGCCGCGTCGGAGAGCACACGGTGGCCGAGGCCGTTGGCCTTGGCGTACTTGCCCACGAAGTGATCGGCGAGCGTTGCGACGTCGGCCGGGCGCTCGCGCAGGGGCGGCAGCTTCAGGTTGACGACGTTGAGGCGGAACAGCAGGTCCTCGCGGAAGCTGCCTTCGCGCACCGCGTCGACGAGGTTGCGGTTGGAGGTGGCGATGATGCGGATGTCGACGGCCACGGGCTTGGTGCCGCCGATGCGGTCAATCAGGCGCTCCTGGATGGCGCGCAGGAGCTTGGCCTGCAGGCGCACGTCCATCTCGCTGATTTCGTCGAGCAGGAGCGTGCCGCCCGAGGCCTCCTCGAACTTGCCGATGCGGCGCGCGATGGCGCCGGTGAAGGCGCCCTTCTCGTGTCCGAACAGCTCGCTCTCGAGCAGGGCCTCGGGGATCGCTGCGCAGTTGATCGAGATGAACGGCTTGCTCGCGCGCTTGGAGCGTGAGTGGAGGTACTTGGCCATCACCTCCTTGCCGGTGCCGCTCTCGCCGGTGATCAGCACCGAGGCCTCGGACGGGGCGATCTGCTCGGCGAGCTTGACGACCCGCGCCATCGCCGGGTCGCGGTATAGGAAGTCGGTCGACTCGCGGGCCACCGCGGCGATGACGGCGGCGATCAGCTCGGCGTCCGGGGGTAGAGGAATATATTCCTTGGCCCCGGCGCGGATGGCGTTCACGGCCGCCGCGGCGTTGCTCTCGGTGCCGCAGGCGACCACCGGGATCACGAAGCGCTCGGCCTCGAGGCCGGCGATGAGGCCGGAAATGTCCATCATCACGTCGACCAGCAGCAGGTCGGCGCCACGCCCGGCGCGCAGGCTCGCCAGCGCGATCTCGACCGAGGGCGCATGCGCGACCCTGGCGCCGCCATCCATGGCGAGCTTGGTGGCGGTGGTGAGCTGGCCCTCGAGGGCGCCGACGATCAAGAGACGCATGGGAATGCTCCGGACTTTCGTTCGCCTCTCCCCTGAGGGGAGAGGTCGGCGCGCTTGGGCTGGCGAAGCCAGGCCCTAGCAAGCCGGGTGAGGGGTTCAGTGGTGCAGCGGATCCCGCTGCCAGCGAGAGGCTGCCGAGCGGCCGCACCCCTCACCCCTCCCTCTCCCCTGAGGGGAGAGGGAGACCGACCGCCGGTGATGAGCGACAGGGTGTCCATCAGGCGGCCTTGATGATTTCGGTCATGGTGACGCCCAGGCGGTTCTCGACAAGGACGATTTCCCCGCGGGCGACGAGGCGATCGTTGACGTAGATCTCGACGGCTTCGCCGACCTGGCGGTCGAGTTCGACGACGCTGCCGACGTCCATCCTGAGCAGGTCCGCGACGGGGACCTTGGTGCGCCCGAGCACCACCGAGATGCGGACCGGCACGTCGAACACGGCCTCGAGGTCGGCCGCGGTCTTTTCGCCGGGGGGCAGCAGGCCATCGCGGCTGGGCGCCGTCATTTCCTCGAGCTCGACGCCGGGATTCATGCCTCCGGTGCTCATTGTCCGGTCTCCTCGTCGTTGCCCTGGCGGATGCCGCGGGCGGCAAAGTATTCGGCGATCCTGGCGTCGATGCCGGCGCTCAGGACGCGGATGTCGCGGGCGATGCCGCCGTCGGCCCATTCGATGCGGGCGTCGCCGATGGCGATGTCGGGGTCGCCGAGCACGACCAGCCGGCCGGTGAAGCCGGAGGTGGTCATGCGGCTCGTCGCGATGTCGCGCACCGCGTCGGCCAGTTCCGGCTCGCAGCGGATGACGAGGTGCGGCACGCCCTCGAGTGTCGCCATGCATTCGCCGATCAGGCCTTCGATCTCGCCGGCGGGCTCGCGGGCGATGAGGCCGCCGGCGAGCTTCCTGGCGATCGACAGGGAGAGGCCGACGGCGTCGGCGATCACCTGCCTGCGGGCATCGTCCATGCCCGCGGCCATGGCGGCGACGCGGGCGCCGAGCGCCTCGGCCGCTTCGGCCTGGGCCTTGGCTGCCTTCGCGGTCGCGGAGCGCTCGCCCTCGGCCCGGCCGGCAGAGAAAGCCTCGGCGCGGGCCGCGGCCAGCAGGTCCGCCATCGCCGTCTCGGTGACGAGCGAGTTGCGCTCCTGGCGCCGGCCGAGATCGAGGTCGAAGGTGAACTTGGCGGGAGCGGCGCTCATCAGCCGATCATCTCCTCATCGGCCTTGCCCTTGGTGATGACGATCTCGCCCTTGGCCGCGAGGTCCTTGGCCGTCGCGACCATGCGCCCCTGCGCCTCGTCGACGTCCTTGAGCCGGACCGGACCCATCGCCTGCATGTCTTCCTTCAGCATCTTGCCGGCGCGGGCCGACATGTTGGCGAAGAACACGTCCTTGACGGTCTCGTTGGCCCCCTTGAGGGCGAGGGCCAGGTCCTTCTTGTCGAGTTTCTGCACCAGCGTCTGGATCGCGCCGGGTTCGAGCCGGGCGAGGTCCTCGAAGGTGAACATCAGCGCCTTGATGCGGTCGGTGCCGTCGCGGTCGCGTTCCTCCAGCGTGGTGAGGAAGCGCGCCTCGGTCTGGCGGTCGAAGGCGTTGAAGATTTCGGCCATCTGCTCGTGGCTGTCGCGGCGCTTGGTGGTCGAGAGCGTCGACATGAACTCGGTGCGCAGCGTCGTCTCGATCTTTTCGAGGATTTCCTTCTGCACCGGGTCGAGCGCCAGCATGCGCTGCACCACTTCCATCGCCAGCTCCTCGGGGAGGTTGGCGAGCACCTTGGCGGCGTGGTCGGTGTTGAGCCTCGAGAGCACGACGGCGACGGTCTGGGGATATTCGTTCTTGAGGTAGCTCGCGAGCACGTCCTCCTGCACGTTGCTCAGCTTCTCCCACATGTTGCGGCCGGCCGGCCCGCGGATCTCCTCCATGATCGAATCGACGCGTTCGGCCGGCAGGAAGCTCAGCAGCAGGCGCTCCGTGGTGTCGGTGTTGCCCGCGAGCGAGCCGGTCGAGGAGATCGTGGTCACGAACTCGATGAACAGCGTGTCGAGCATCTCCTGGGTGATCGGGCCCAGCTTGACCATGGCGCGCGAGAGCTGGCGGATCTCCATCTCGTCCAGTTCCTCGAGGATCGGGCGGCCATAGTCGGGCCCGAGCGCGAGCAGCAGCACGGCAGCCTTCTCGTCGCCGCGCAGGGCGCGCTGCATGGCGTCGGCGCCAACGACAAGCTGGGTGTTCAGCACCTGCTGGGCATCGGACTGGGCGGGGGAGGCAGCGGCCATCGGGCTGGTCCTCACGCCGCGCCCGCGAGCCAATCGCGAACGATCAGCGCGGCCTGCTTGGGATGCTCGTCGACGAGGCTGCCGACGGTGCGCAGGGTGTTGGCCTGGGCCTCGCCCATCGACCGGGCGCTCTTCATCCAGGCCGGGTCGCCCCTCGGCCGCGGCGGCTGCTCGTCATCGACGATGTACTCGCCGTTGAGGTTGGGCAGCGACGAGGTCACGCCATCGGGGCCGAAGTTGCCGGGGCCGGGTACGCCCGGGGCGCCGAGCTCGGCGCTCGCGGGCAGGGCCAGCGGCTTGTTCTCGGGGGCAAGAACGCGCTTGAGCAGCGGACGCAGCACGAAGAACACCAGCGCCAGCGAGATCAGCAGCGTGACCGCCATCTCGGCGCCCTTGATCAGGTCGTCGCGGGTGAAGTCGAACAGGGCCGGCTCGCTCGACCCCTGCGCGGCGAGGTCGGGGCGGTCGGCGAACTGCAGGTTCGCCACCTGCACCTGGTCGCCGCGCACCTCGTCGAAGCCGACAGCCGATTTCACGAGCGCGGTGATCTGCTCGATCTCGGCGGGGCTGCGGGGGGTGTAGGTGGCGGTGCCGCTGGCGTCGGCGACATAGGTGCCGTCCACCACCACCGCGATCGACAGCCGCCTGATGCCGCCGGCCTGGGTCAGCTCGGTCTGGGTGACCTTGGAGATTTCGTAGTTGGTGGTCTCCTCGGTGGTGGTCGAATCCTCGCTGGTTCCCGGGCCCGAGCCCGAGGCGGTGGAGGCGCCCGGCAGTTCGTTGGAGACACTGACCTGGCCGGTATCGCCGCCCTTGGCGGAGTTGGCGAGGTCGCGCATCTGGGTCGAGCGGACGACCTGTCCGTTCGGATCAAAGGTCTCGGAGGTCTTGCTGAGCTGGTTCATGTCCAGCTCGGCCGAGACCTGCACGCGGGCGCGGCCGGAGCCGACGATGTTGGCGAGCAGGTCCTCGACGCGGCCGCGCAGCCGGTTCTCGATGCTGAGCGTGCGCTCCTGGCCCTCGGAGGCGAGCAGGTCGTTCTCGCCGTTGCCGGCGCCGGAGGCGAGGAGGCGCCCGGTATCGTCGACCACCGAGACGCGCATCGGCGTCAGGCCCTGGATGGCGGAAGCGGCGAGGTGCTGGATGGCGCGGATTTCGCCGGCCGAAAGCTCGCCGCGCACCGACAGCACGATCGAGGCGGTCGGGTCCTTCTGCTCGCGGCTGAACAGGGCGCGCTCGGGAAGCACGAGGTGAACGCGCGCGCTCTTGATGCGGGCGAGCGAACTGATCGTGCGGGCCAGTTCGCCCTCGAGGGCGCGCACGTTGTTGATATTCTGCACGAAGCTGGTGGCGCCCAGCGTCGACTGCTGGTCAAAGATCTCGTAGCCGACCTGGCCGCGGGTCGGCAGGCCTTCCTGGGCCAGCGACATGCGAATCGAAGTGATCTGGTCGCGCGGGACCAATATGGTGTCACCGTCGCCGCGCAGCTCGTAGGCGACGTTCTGGGACTGCAGCTCGGAGACGATGGCAGAGGAATCCTCGAGCGACAGGCCCGAGTAGAGCGGGGCGAGCGACGGCGCGGAGGCCCGCATGATGAGAAAGGCAAAAAAGCCCAGCATCAGCACGGCAATGACGGCCATGGCGGCAACCCGCGCCAGGCCGAGGCGGTTGAAAAACGCTAGCAACCCGTCCACGCGGGATCACCCTCTAGTCCTTTGGGTGCGCGGAAACGCACCGAGCCCATAGGCAAAAATTACCGAGTGGATGGTAAACAAGGCGTTAACTCTGTGTCGCAAAATGCGAAAACCGGCAGCGTTTGCCGGGTGAGGTTAAGGAGGAGTGACTATGCCGGAGCTCAGGATCCTGGGTCGGATCACCTCGATCAACATGCGCAAGGTGCTGTGGACAGCCGATCTCATCGGCACCGAGTACGTGACGGAGTTGTGGGGCATGCCCCATCGCGACCCCAAATCGCCCGAGTACCTGGCGCTCAATCCGAACGGGCTGGTGCCGGTGATCATCGAGGACGGCTTCGTGCTGTGGGAGAGCAACGCCATCATGCGGTACCTCGCCGACACGCGGCGCAGCGGCCTGTGGCCGGTGGCGGCGCAGGAACGGGCGCTGGTCGACCAGTGGCTGACCTGGCAGGTGGCCGAGCTCAACGCCCAGTGGGGCTATGCGGTCAATGCCCTGCTGCGGCGCAACCCGGCCTATGACGACGAGCTGCGCACCGTCGAGTCGATCAAGAACTGGACGGCCCGCATGCAGATGCTCGAAAACCAGCTCATCAAGGGTGGCGGCTTCGTGGCCAACGGCCGGCTCAGCATCGCCGACCTCGCGCTCGCGCTCTCCTCCCACCGCTGGTTCTCGACCACCTTCGACCACCACGACTTCCCCGCCATCCGCGAGCACTACGAGAGACTGCGCCAGACTCCGGAGGGCCAGAAGTACATGAACGCCGAAACGCCGTAGGCTCCAGAGTGCCGGACCGGGCCCGTGGCAAAATCCAGCCGCACCCACCGGCCCCCACCTCCCCCTTGATGGGGGAGGCAAGCGCAGCTTGGCGGCTTGCCGCCTAGCGCAGCTCGGAGGGGGTGCGCCAAGTGCACAAGCCTTCAAGTGCGCCCCTCATCACCGGGCTCGTCCCGGTGATCCAGCCACGCGCAGTCCTGCGCGTGATAGGGTCCCTCGCTCCGCCGACGCGGAGCGGCTGGATTGCCGGGACAAGCCCGGCAATGAGGGGGTGAACGAGAGCTGCCGGGTCGTACTGCAGCCGTCAGGGCCTTCGCCCGGCTCGCCCCTCGTTGCCGAGCCCGGGGCACGATCCAGCCCCAACCACCGGCCGGCACCCTCCCCTCGACGGGGAGGGTTGGGGAGGGGTGTGCCGAGTGCACGATCCCGCGGTCGGCCGCCGACGGCATGCCCACGACGCAGCGGCAATCGCGAAGCTCGCGCACCAGGAAGCCTCGCGGGGCTTGCAGGCCGATCG
>JAEYZJ010000306.1 GCA_023430705.1 Pseudomonadota bacterium
GCCGCGGCTTCTGGACGCCACGCTCCAACTCCGCCTTCGCCTACCTCGAGGACAAGCAATGACCGACAAGCCGGCCAAGAAGACCGACCTGATGACCGAGGCGGAGCGCGACGCGTATCACGCCGAATAGATGCGCAAGAAGAAGGAGGCGCGGAACAAGATCCTCGCCACCAAGACAGAGGAGAAGGGGCTCCTCATCGTCCACACCGGCAAGGGCAAGGGCAAGTCCACCGCCGCCTTCGGCATGGTGTTCCGCGCCATCGGCCACGGCTTCAACGTGGGCGTGGTGCAGTTCGTGAAGGGCGCCTGGGGCACCGGCGAGCGCGACGTGCTCGAGAAGTTTCCCGACCAGGTGACAATCAAGGCGATGGGCGAGGGTTTTACCTGGGACGTGGCCGACCGCCAGCGCGACCTCGCCGCCGCGCGCGGGGCCTGGGAGATGGCCAAGGTGCTGATCGCCGATCCGAACTACAAGCTCATCCTTCTCGATGAACTCAACATCGTGCTCCGCTACGACTACCTGCCGCTCGACGAGGTGCTGGAGGTCCTCCGCAACAAGCCGCGCGACACCCATGTCATCGTCACCGGCCGCAACGCCAAGGACGAGCTGATCGAGATCGCCGACCTCGTGACCGAGATGACCGAGATCAAGCACCCGTTCCGCGCCGGCGTGAAGGCCCAGCCCGGCATCGAGTTCTAGGTCAGCAGCTGCCTTTCAGGCTGCGCACCAGCCGGTTCACCACCGGATCGAGCTTCGCCATGTCGACGGCGGAGTATTCGAGCCGGAACGCGGCATACTGGCCGGGGCAGGTGGCGATCATCCGCTGGTACAGCACGCGCTGGCCCTGCGTGCCCGAAAAGCTGGTCCAGCTCGGCGTCACCGAGCGGTAGGTGAGCGCCCAGCCCTCGCCTTCGGCAAGCCGCATCGCCGTCGCCGCGGCGGCTTCGAAATCGGCATCGGTGAGGTTCCCGCCCCACACCTTGAGCTTGCTCGCCCCATCGCGGAACGGGCGGCCGTCGCCATTGTCGGATTCCCGGCCCTGGGCGAATCCCGGCGGCACGTCGATGGCATAGCCGAAGCGGGCATTCGCGTAGTGCCCCCAGTCGTCGGCGAAGGCCGGGCCGAGGGCAAGGCAGGCGATGAGGGCAAGGATCAGGCGCATCCTCAAACCATGGCGCAGACGCCGGCGCCATTCAACCGTCGCGAGTGCTTCGCCGCCCCCGCACTCAGACCACCACGATCCCCGAGTGCTTGGCCTTGGCCTCGGGCTCCACATGGATGGTGACCTGCGCGTCGGGAACGACGTCGCGCAGCTTCGCCTCGATCACGTCGCAGATGGTGTGCGCGGTATCCACGCTCATCGCGCCCGGCACGACGAGGTGGAAATCGATGAAGATGGCCCGCCCGGCCTGGCGGGTGCGGATGTCATGCGCCTCGATGGCGCCCTCGGCGCTGCCCGAGATCACTTCGCGGATGGTCGTGAGCAGTTCCGGCTCGACCGAGGCATCCATGAGCCCGACGACGCTCTGCCGGATCAGCTGCCAGCCCGACCACAGGATCGCGAGCGCGACGAACGCCGCAAGGATCGCATCGAGCTGGTGAAAGCCCGTCACCACCGCCAGCAGCACCCCGGCGAGGACGCCCGTCGTCGACACGACATCGGTGGCGAGGTGCCGTCCGTCGGCCTCGAGCGACAGCGACCGTTCGCGCCTGCCGACGCGGATCAGCACCCAGGCCCAGCCGGCATTGATCACGCTGGCGACGATCGAAACCGACAGCCCGATCGGGTCGGCATCGAAGGGCCGCGGATTCAGGAACCCGTCCCAGGCCTTCTGCAGGATCAGGATCGCCGTGATGCCGATGAAGACGCCGATCACGACGGCGGAGAAGTACTCCGCCTTGTGGTAGCCATAGGGCAGGTTGGCGTCCGCCGGCCGCTGCGCCAGCCGCACCGCGATCAGCGCGACGATCGAGGTGACGACGTTGACGATGCTCTCGAGCGCATCCGAAAACAGCGCGATCGAGCCCGTCACGTAGGCCGCGTAGCTCTTGAGCGCGAGCACCACCAGCCCGACGAGCAGGCTGCCGGCAGCGATCCGGAGGGTCAGGGTGCTGGAGGGCGCTTTCATCCGCGCTCCTTACTCCCGCCCCGGTGGGCAGACAAGTGCATGAATTTGCATGTGATTTTGAAAAGCGTTCGCATCTGGACCGGGAATCGTTTGACCCTTTCCGGGCGCGCCAATACAACCCCTTGATAGCGCAGCGTTCCTTGATGGACTGAAACTCACGCTCGGTGCGGTCGACCCAACTCGGGGACCTATTCCGGGGCTGCTGGTTGGTCGATAGCGAACCCTGCCTCTTGTGCATAACAGAGGCGAGAATGGAAAAATCCCTGATCCTGCCGGCCAAGACCGGCGTGATGCTCTGCGGTCACGGCAGCCGCAACCAGCTTGCCGTGGGCGAATTCGCCGTGCTGGCCGACCGCCTGCGCGAGCGCCTGCCCGGGGTGCCGGTCGAATACGGCTATCTCGAGTTCGCCAATCCCGTCATCCACCAGGGGCTCGATCGCCTGCGCGAAACCGGCGTCGAGCGCATCCTCGCCGTGCCCGGCATGCTGTTCGCCGCCGGCCACGCCAAGAACGACATTCCCTCGGTGCTCAACACCTATGCCGCGAGGGCCGGGGTCGGCATCAGCTATGGCCGCGAACTCGGCGTCGACCTCAAGATGCTGCGCGCCGCCGGCGACCGCATCCAGCAGGCCATCGATGCCGCCCCCACCGACGTGCCGCGCCACGAGACGCTGCTGCTCGTCGTCGGTCGCGGCGCTTCCGATCCCGACGCCAATTCCAACGTCGCCAAGGTCATGCGCCTGCTCTGGGAGGGCATGGGCTTCGGCTGGGGTGAGGTCGCCTATTCCGGCGTCACCTTCCCGCTGGTCACCCCGGCGCTCGACCATGCCGCGCGCCTCGGCTACCGCCGCATCATCGTCTTCCCGTACTTCCTGTTCACCGGCGTGCTGGTGAAGCGCATCTACGATGCCGCCGACGAGGCCGCCGCGAAGTACCCCGGCATCGAGATCATCAACGCCCCCTACCTCAACGATCACCCGCTGGTCATCGACACCTTCCTCGACCGCATCCAGGAGATGCTGGTCGGCCAGAACCTGATGAACTGCGCCATGTGCAAGTATCGCGAGCAGGTGCTCGGCTTCGAGGCCGAGGTCGGGCTCGCCCAGGAAAGCCACCACCACCATGTCGAGGGCATCGGCGGCGGCCTCGAGAACTGCCCGTGCGGCGGCGATTGCGACAGCTCCTGCCGCGACGAGGCCTTCTGCAGGAAGCATGGCCTGCCCTGGACGCCGCTCCCGGCGCATGACCACAGCCATGACCACGGCCACGACCACGGCCATCATCACCACGGCCACGAGCATCCGCACACGCATGCGCCGGCCCGGCACGCCCTGCTCGCCGATCCGTCCGGGTCGGCGATCCGCCTTGGGGCCGGCCACGATCACGATCATGGCCACGACCACGGCGGCGCGGCGGGGCATCACCATCACCCCTATCCGCATGCCGATCACCCGCTCGGCCCGGTGACGTTGCCCCGCGTCCCCGGCCGCCTCGCCCGCGAGGAACGGGAGCGCTGATGCCGCTCTTTGATCGCTACATCGCGGTGGACTGGTCGGCGGCGAACACGCCCCGCACCGGCCGCGACTCGATCTGGATCGCCGAGTGGTCGCGGGGCCGTCCCGGCGCCAGCATCAACCCGCCCACCCGCCATGCGGCGATGGCGGTCGTCACCGAACGGCTGCTGGCGGCCCGCGCCGCGGGCGAGCGCGTCATGCTCGGCTTCGATTTCGTCTTCGGCTATCCCGCCGGCGCCGCGGCGGCGATCTCCGGCGTCGCCCGTGCTCCGGGCGACACCTCCCCCCTTGCGGGGGAGGATGGGAGGGGGGAAGGCCGACCCGCATGGTCGCGCCTCTGGTCGACCCTGCACGACCTCGTCGTCGACAGTCCCGACAACAGCTCCAACCGTTTTCTCGTCGCCGCTGCCATCAACGCCCATCTCGCGGCGCCGCACTACTGGGGCCATCCGCACCGCCATCGCTATGACCATCTCGCCCCGCGCCGGCCCGCCGCCTACGGCACGCTGCCCGAGCGCCGCCGCGCCGAAATCCTCGCCCGCACCGCGCAGCCGGTCTGGAAACTGACCGGGGCAGGCGCGGTCGGCAGCCAGTCGCTGCTGGGCATCGCGCGGCTCGAGGCGCTGCGCCGCCATCCCGTGCTCGGCCCCGGCATCGCCATCTGGCCCTTCGAGACCGGTTTCGCTGATGACCTCGCGCGCCCCATCGTCGTGGTCGAGATCTACCCCTCGCTGTTCCCGCTCGACGACCCGGCGGTGACGCCCCGCGACCGTGCCCAGGTGGAAACCTCGGCGCGGCGCTTTGCCGAACTCGATGCTGAGGGCGACCTCGCGACGTTCCTCGCCGCCCCCGCCGGAATGAGCGATGCCGAACGCGACATCGTCCTGCGCGAGGAGGGCTGGATCGCCGGCGTCGGCCACGAGCAGCTGATCGGCAGGGTGCCCGCATGAGCTACCTCCGCGACCCCGATGCCATCTATGCCCAGTCCTTCGCCACCATCGCGGCCGAGGCCGACCTCGGCCACCTGCCGGCCGAACTCCATCCCGCCGCCATCCGCATGATCCATGCCTGCGGCATGGTCGATCTCGCGAACGACATCGCGGCCGACAGGGGCGTCGTCGCCGCCGTGCGCGCGGCCCTCGCCGCCGGCGCACCGGTACTGTGCGACTGCGAGATGGTCCGCGCCGGCGTCATCCGGCGCTTCCTCCCCCAAGGCACCGAGCTTGTCGTGACGCTGAACGATCCCGCCGTTGCCGGCCTCGCCGGCACGCTCGGCACCACGCGGTCCGCCGCCGCCGTCGAGCTCTGGCGCCCGCGCCTCGCCGGTGCCGTGGTCCTCATCGGCAACGCGCCGACCGCGCTGTTCCATCTCATCGAGGTGATCGAGGCCGGGGCGCCGCTTCCGGCCGCGATCATCGCCGCGCCGGTCGGTTTCGTGGGGGCGGCCGAGAGCAAGGCCTTGCTGGCGTCGGGTTCACTTTCTATTCCCTACCTCACGGTGCTCGGCCGCCGGGGTGGCTCGGCGATCGCCAGCGCCGCCTTCAATGCGATTAGCAGGATGACATGACCGCCTGGCTGCACATCATCGGGGTAGGGGAGCGGGGCCCGGCGGAACTGCCGCCCTCGTTCAGGCTGCTCCTCAGCTTCGCCGACTATGTCGTCGGACCCGGCCGCTTTCTGGCCGACCTCGAGCCGGTGGCCCGCGCCAATGCCACGGCCGACCTCTTCAACCCCGAAATCGTGAGCAAGCGCAGCTTCGAGGCGGTGGCCCGGGCGCTGGCCGGCGAGGAGCCGGACTTCTCGCCCTCCGCCAACTATTCCGATGGCCGCACCCTCATCGAGTGGGAGCCGCCGCTCGACAACATGGTCGAGCAGGTGATGGCCCTGCGCGACAAGCCCACGGTGATCCTCGCCTCGGGCGACCCCATGTGGTTCGGCATCGGCGCGACCCTGGCGCGGCACCTGCTGCCGTCGGAGTTCGTGGTCCATCCGCACCCCTCCTCCTTCCAGCTCGCCGCCGCCCGCATGCACTGGCCGCTGCAGTCGGTCGCCGCCATCTCGCTGCATGGCCGCCCGATCGAGGCCCTGCACCCGCACCTCGTGCCCGGCAACCGCATCCTCGCGCTCACCGCCGACCATTCGACCGTCGATCTCGCCATCGAGCTGCTGGTCGACCGCGGCTATGGCCGGAGCTTCGTGACGACGCTCGAGAACCTCGGCGCGCCCGAGGAGAAGATCACCACCGACGAGGCCGAGGGCTTCCAGACCCGCGACATCGGCGATCTCTACGTGCTGGCCATCGACTGCGTCCCCGATTTCACCGCCCCGCTGCTGCCCGCCGTTCCCGGCCTGCCGGACGAGAGCTTCATCAGCGACGGACAACTGACCAAGCGCGAAGTCCGCGCCGCCACGCTCGCCAAGCTCGCTCCCTTCCCGGGCGCGACGCTCTGGGATGTCGGGGCCGGATCGGGATCGGTCGCCATCGAGTGGCTGCGCGCCGCCCGCGACACGCGGGCGATCGCCTTCGAGCGGGCCGGCGACCGCGTGCAGATGATCGCCGCCAATGCGGCCGCGCTCGGGGTGCCGCATCTCGAAGTGGTCACCGGCGAGGCGCCCGAAAGCTTCGGCAAGCGTCCGCCGCCCGACGCGATCTTCATCGGCGGCGACGTCGGCAACGACAACCTGTTCGACGCCTGCTGGAGCGCGCTCAAGCCGGGCGGCAGGCTGGTCGCCAACGCGGTGACCCTCGACGGCGAGCACGCCCTCTATTCGCGCCACCTGCAGCTGGGCGGCGAGCTGGCCCGCATCGAGGTCTCGACGCTGGAGCGTGTCGGCGGCCACCGGGCCTTCCGCCCGCGCATGGCGGTGACGCAGTGGCTGGTGACCAAGGCCGTGCACGGCCTCGTGGTGAACCCATGATCGGCACCCTCCACCTGGTCGGTGTCGGCCCCGGCGATCCCGAGCTCCTGACCCTCAAGGCGGCTCGCTTGCTGGCCGCCGTCCCGGTCGTCGCCTACCCGACGTCCGGCGAGGGCTCGGCCCTCGCCCTCGAGATCGCGCGGGACCATCTCGATCCCGCCGCCGAGCGGCTTCCCGTCGCCATCCCCATGGCCGTCGAGCGCGGTCCGGCCCAGGCCGCCTATGACGCCGCCGCCGCCGCCATCCTCTCCCATCTGGCGGCCGGCCGCGATGTCGCCTGGCTCTGCGAGGGCGACCCCCTGTTCTACGGTTCGGCCATGTATCTGGTGGCCCGTGTCGCCGGCGAGGCGCCCGTCGCCGTCGTTCCCGGCGTCACCTCGCTGACCGCCGCCGCGGCCGCCATCGGCCGCCCGCTTGCCGCCCGCAACGAGGTGCTGAAGGTGCTGCCCGCTCCGCTCGACGACGCCACGCTCCGCGCCGAACTGGCGGCGACGCCGGCGGCCGCTATCATCAAGGTCGGCCGCCATTTCGACCGCGTGCGGACCCTGCTGGCCGAAACCGGCCACGCCGCGGGTGCCGTGGTCGTGGAGCATGCCACGAGCCCGCGCCAGCGCATCACGCCCCTCGCCGACTTCGCCCATGACGAGCGGCCCTATTTCTCGACCATTCTCTGCTATCGCGGCAGCGAAGCCTGGGGCCACCCATGATGCGTGCCGCCGTCATCACCTTCGCCGACACCGGCCTAGATACCGCGACCCGCATCGCCGAGGCGATTGACGGCGAGGTCATTGCCTGCGGGCAGGGCGGCGCCGATGCCGTCAGGCTCCTGCCGCGGCTCTTTGCCGAGGGACGTCCGATCATCGGCGTCTGCGCCGCCGGCATCCTCATCCGCCTGCTGGCGCCCAGCCTCGAGAACAAGGGCAAGGAGCCCCCGGTGCTCGCCGTCTCGCTCGGCGGTGGCAGCATCGTGCCCTTGCTCGGCGGGCATCGCGGCGCCAACCGGCTGGCGCGCGAACTGGCCGAGGAACTCGGCGGCCATCCGGCCATCACCACCGCGTCGGACAGTCTCTTCGCCCACAGCCTCGACGAGCCCCCGCCGGGCTGGGTTCTCGGCACGCCGCAGGATGCCAAGCCCGCCATGATGGCGCTGCTGCTCGGCGCCCGCATCAAGCTCGAGGGCTACGCGCCCTTCCTCGAGCAGGCGGGCTACCCGCTCTCCCCGACGGGACAGGTCACGGTGCTCGTCACCGAGAAGAAGACCAGGGTCGAGCGCGGCGTCGTCTATCACCCGCGGACCCTCGTCGCCGGGGTCGGCTGCGAGCGGGGCGCCGAGGCCGGCGAGGTGATCGCGCTGATCGATCAAGCCCTTTCGCAAGCGGATCTCGCGCCCCAGAGCCTTGCCGCCATCGCCTCGATCGACATCAAGGCCGACGAGCCGGCCCTCCATGCCGCGGCCCGCCATTTCGGCGTGCCGCTGCGCCTCTTCTCGGCCGCCGAGCTCAGCCACGAGCGCGACCGGCTCAAGCACCCCTCGGACTGTGTCGCTGCGACCGTCGGAACCCCTGGCGTCGCCGAGCCGGCGGCCCTCAAGGCCGGCCCGCTCGTCGTCGACAAGCTGAAATCGGCGCGCGCCACCTGTGCCATCGGCCGCGCCGCGCAGCCCATCGACCCGGCGACCTTCGGGCGTCGCCCGGGTGTCCTCCACCTCGTCGGCATCGGCCCGGGCGAGGCCGTCTCGCGCACCGCCGCCGCCGTCAATGCCCTCGAGGAGAGCACCGACTGGGTCGGCTACGGCCTCTATCTCGATCTCGTCTCCGACCTGCGGCGCGGCCAGGAGTTCCACCGCTACGACCTCGGCGAGGAAGAGCCGCGCGTCCGCCACGCGCTGGAACTGGCGGCCGAGGGCAGGGTGGTGGCGCTGGTCTGTTCGGGCGACGCGCAGATCTACGCCATGGCCGCGCTGGCCTACGAACTGCTGGACGCGACCGGCGAGCGCGCCGTCTCCGATGTCGCCCGCCGCGTCAACGTCGAGACGCATCCGGGGGTCTCGGCCTTCCAGGCCGCTTCCGCCGCCGCCGGCGCGCTGATCGGGCACGACTTCTGCTGCATCTCGCTTTCGGACCTGCTGACCCCGCGCGCCGATATCCTCAGGCGCCTCGAAGGGGCCGCCCGGGCCGATTTCGTCACCGCCCTCTATAATCCGCGCTCGCAACGCCGCACCGACCTCATCGAGGAGGCCAAGCGCATCTTCCTCGCGCACCGGCCGCCGACGACCCCCGTGATCATCGGCTCCAACCTCGGCCGGCCGACCGAGCGGGTGCGGGTCGTCGAGCTCGCCGCCTTCGATCCCGCCGAGATCGACATGCTGACCATCGTGATGATCGGCTCCAGCACCTCGCGCAGCTTCGAGCGCGGCAGCGGCACCGTCGCCTACACCCCGCGCGGCTACGAGAAGAAGGTGCAATGACCGTCTATTTCATCGGCGCCGGTCCCGGCGCGCCCGACCTCATCACCGTGCGGGGCCTGCGCCTCATCGAGCGTTGCCCGGTCTGCCTCTATGCCGGCTCGCTCGTTCCCGCCGAGATCGTCGCCTCGGCCCCGGCCGGCGCGCTGGTGCGCGACACCGCGCCGATGCATCTCGACGAGATCATTGACGAACTCAACAAGGCTCATGCCGAAGGCAAGGATGTCGCCCGGGTGCATTCGGGCGATCCCTCGATCTACGGGGCCACGGCCGAGCAGATGCGGCGCCTCGATGCGCTCGGCATCCCCTACGAGGTCGTCCCCGGCGTCCCCGCCTTCGCCGGCGCCGCGGCGCGGCTCGCAGCCGAGCTGACCCTGCCCGAGATCAGCCAGACCATCATCCTCACCCGCACCTCCGGCAAGGCGTCCGCCATGCCGGAATCGGAGAGTCTCGAGATCCTCGGCCAGTCGAAGGCGACGCTCTGCATCCACCTCTCGATCCGCAACCTTGCCTACGTCGAGGCGGCGCTGACCCCGAACTACGGTGCCGATTGCCCGGTGGTCATCATCTATCGCGCGACCTGGCCCGACGAGGAAGTGATCTTCACCACGCTCGGCGAGATGAAGGCGCGGGTGCGCGAGGAAAAGATCACCCGCACCGCGCTCATCCTCGTCGGCCGCGTGCTGGGCGAGACCCGCTTCCGCGAGTCGCGTCTTTACGACCAGGGCTTCGCCCACGTGCTGCGCAACGCCGGCAAGAAGAAGGCGAGGTCGGGGTGACCGCGGCGCGGACCGATGGTCGGCCGGGCCCACGCGCCTCCCGCCTTGCGGGGCAGGAACCGGAGGCCTTTCGGCCCGTCCGCTCAGAGCTTCAGCGCCGCGATCGTCCGTCCCACGGTGGGCACCTCATAGGCCGGCGGCAGTTCGGGCCGCTCGATCATGAACACCGGCAGCCGCAGCCGCAGCGCCGCCTGCAGCTTGGCCTCGGTCTGCGCCCCGCCCGAGTTCTTGCAGATCAGATGGGTGACGCCCTGCTCCTGCAGCAGCGCCAGTTCGCCGTTGAAGAAATAGGGCGGCCGCGCGAGGATCGAGGTCACGTTGACCGGCAGCTCCCGCTCCGGCGGCTCGATCGTGCGGATGACGAAGCTGCAGTCGGTGCGGGCGAGGAACGGCTCGAGCCGGCTGAACCCGACGGTGAGCAGCGCGCGTGCGCCTCGCGGCAGCGCCTCGGCCGCTGCCTCCACCGACTCGACGCGCTTCCAGAACGCATATTGCGGCTCCCTCCACCCCGGGCGCAGGAGCCGCACCAGCGGTACGCCGGCGAACTCTGCGGCCCGCACCGCGTTGTGCTTGATCTCGACGGCATAGGGGTGCGTGGCGTCCACCAGCCGCTCGAACCCCTCGCTCAGGATGTAGTTGCCCATCCCGTCGCCGCCCCCGAAGCCGCCGATGCGAACAGCGCCCTCCGGCAACAGCGGTTCGCTCGTTCGTCCGGCCAGCGAGGTCGTGACATCATGGCCGAGTTTGACCAGTTGCGCCGCCAGTTGGCGCGCGTCCTCGGTGCCCCCAAGGATCAGGATCTTCATAGTGCAGTCGCTTTCCCGTACGACTTGAGAACGGCCCGGATGTGCGACCACGGGGCCGTGTGCGAGCGGCTTCGTCCACGCCGTCGCGTCGCCACTATAGGAGGTAGCGCCGGTATTCCGCAGCACAATTGTGCGCCTCCCGGGCGCGTGATCGCATGAATGTGAATGGCCTCGTCATCGCCGCGCCGCGGTCCGGTTCGGGCAAGACCACCGTGTCGCTCGGTCTCCTCGCCGCCTTGCGTGGCCGGGGCATCGCCGTGGCGCCGGCCAAGTCGGGGCCCGACTATATCGACACCGCCATCCTCGCCCGCGCCGCCCGCAGCGAGGCGGTCAATCTCGATGCCTGGGCCATGCCGCCTGCGCGGCTTGCCGCCCTCGCGTCGTGCCATGCCGCGGGCGCCGACCTGCTGCTCGTCGAGGGGGCGATGGGGCTCTTCGACGGCGCTGCGGACGGCGGCGGTTCGACCGCCGACCTTGCCGCTGCGCTCGGCCTGCCGGTGCTGCTCGTGCTCGATGCCGAACGGCAGAGCCAGTCGATCGCAGCGCTCGCCCACGGCTTCGCCACCTGGCGGCCGGATGTGTCCGTTGCCGGACTGATCGTCAACCGCGCCGCTTCCGCCCGCCACGAGGCGATGCTGCGCAATGCGCTGGCGGCGCTGCCCGTCCCGCTCGTCGGGGTCATTCCGAAGCGCGACAACCTCGTGCTCCCCGAGCGCCATCTCGGCCTCGTGCTTCCCGGCGAAGTGGAGCGCTTCGATGCCGTGGTGGAGGCCGCTGCCGCCGCGATGGGAGACTATCTCGACCTCAACCGCCTGCTCGCCCTCTCCTCTCCCCTTGCCGCAGGCGCGGAGGCGGCGACCCTGCCGCCGCTCGGCCAGCATGTCGCGATCGCCCGCGACGCCGCCTTCGCCTTCCTCTACCCCCACTGGCTGCGCGACTGGCACGCGGCCGGCGCGACCCTCAGCTTCTTCTCCCCGCCGGCCGACGAGCCCCCCAACCCGGGCGCCGATGCCGTGTTCCTGCCCGGTGGCTATCCCGAGCTTCACGGCCCCGCACTGGCCGCTGCCGGCCGCTTCCACGCAGGTCTCGGGGCCGCCCGCGACCGCGGTGCGCTGGTTTATGGCGAGTGCGGCGGCTTCATGGTGCTGGGCCGTTCGATCACCGACAGGTCCGGCGCGACCTACCCGATGTCGGGCCTCCTGCCGCACGAGACCCGCATCGACCGCCCCCGGCGCGTCCTTGGCTATCGCCGCCTCGCGCACCAGAGCCCGCTGCCGTTCCCGGCGCGCCTCCACGGTCACGAGTTCCACTATTCCAGCGCCCGCCGCACCCACGGCACGCCGCTCTTCGCGGCAACCGATGCGCTCGGTGACGCGCTGCCGCCGATGGGCCTTGTCGAGGGGCGGGTGATGGGCTCCTACGCCCACGTGATCGATATCGCCTGACAGCCCGGCCGGTTACGCCCCTTCGGACCTGCGCAGCATGTAGGTGTCCATGATCCAGCCGTTCCGCGACTGGGCCTCGCTGCGCACCCGGTCGATCTCGTCCATCACCTCGCCGACCTTGCCCGAGATCAGGATCTCGTCGGCGGTGCCGAGATAGGCGCCCCAGAAGATCTCGGTCGCCTCGCCCGCGAATCGGCGGAACGCCTGGTGGTTGTCGAGCATCACCACCGCGCTCGTCAGCCCGTCCGCCTCGCCCTCGCCGACGCGCCGCCCGGTGGTGATGGTCACCGCCTCGCCGACGCGGTTGAGCGTGACCTGATGCTGGGCGGCGAGGGCCTGCGGCGCCGAGATGCCGGGGATCACCTCCACGGCGAACTCCCGTCCCCCCACCCGCATGTCCTTGAGGATCCTGAGCGTGCCGTCATAGAGCGTCGGGTCGCCCCAGACGAGGAAGGCCCCGGTGCCGTCCGGGCCGAGTTCGGCGAACAGCCGCTCGTAGGCGGCCTCCAGCTGGTCGCGCCATTCCTGCACCGCCGTGCGGTAGCCTTCGGTGTCCGCCTGCCGCCGCGAGGGAATCACGAACTCCACCAGCCGGTACGGCCGTTCGGTGGCGAACTGCTGCAGCATGGCGAGCCGGATCGCGTTGAGCCCGGCCTTCTCCGCCCCCTTGTCGGGCATGAAGAACACCTCCGCCCGGTTCATGGCCTTGATGGCCTGCACGGTCAGGTAGTCCGGGTTTCCGGCGCCGATTCCGATCACGAGGATGGTACGCATATCCAACCCTATCGGATCGGGGCGGCAGCCGCTATCAGTTCGCTGATGCGCGCCAGATCGATCATGTTCATGGGCACCGGCTCCGATGTGGGAAAGTCCCTGCTCGTGGCGGGGCTGGCGCGCGCCTGTGCCAATCGCGGGCTGCGCGTCGCGCCCTTCAAGCCGCAGAACATGTCCAACAATGCAGCCGTCACCGCCGATGGCGGCGAGATCGGACGGGCCCAGGCCCTGCAGGCGCGGGCGGCGGGCCGCACCCCCCTGACGGCGATGAACCCCGTGCTGCTCAAGCCCGAGGGGGAAACCGGCTCGCAGGTCGTCGTCAGGGGGCGGCGCATCGGCTCCTCGTCGGCCCGCGACTACTGGACCCGGCGGCACGAGCTCCTGCCGGTCGTCCTCGCGGCCCACGCCGAACTCGCCGCCGACGCCGATCTCGTGCTGGTCGAAGGCGCGGGCAGCGCTTCGGAGGTCAACCTCCGTTCCGGCGACATCGCCAACTTCGGCTTTGCCCGCGCGGCCGACACGCCCGTGGTGCTGGTCGGCGACATCCAGCGCGGCGGGGTCATCGCGGCGCTGGTGGGGACCTTCGCCGTCATCGATGCCGCCGATGCGGCACTCGTCGTCGCCACGCTGGTCAACAAGTTCCAGGGCGATCCGCAATTGTTTGACGCTGGCAGGCAATTCATTGCCGATCGCACCGATAGGCCCTGCCTCGGCCCCATCCCCTTCTTCGCCGGCGCGGCCCGGCTGCCTGCCGAGGATGTCCTCGCGCTCGACCAGTTGCCCCGGGGCGACGGCGACTATCGCATCGTCGTGCCGCGGCTGCCGCGCATCTCGAACTTCGATGACCTCGACCCCCTGCGGCTCGAGCCGGGCGTGAGCCTCGAACTGGTCGAGCCCGGTCGCCCGCTCCCCGAGGCCGATCTCATCGTCCTCCCCGGCTCGAAGGCGACCCGGGCCGACCTCGCGGCGCTCCGGGCCGAGGGCTGGGACATCGACATCCTTGCCCGGCATCGTACCGGCGCCCGCGTCCTCGGCATCTGCGGCGGCTACCAGATGCTGGGCCGCACCGTCGCCGATCCGGACGGCATCGAGGGCCCC
Organism: Pseudomonadota bacterium; assembly: GCA_023430705.1. GTDB lineage: Bacteria > Pseudomonadota > Alphaproteobacteria > Rhizobiales > Devosiaceae > Devosia_A. The sequence continues at coordinate 13,930 of JAEYZJ010000306.1, forward strand.
GCCGGCGTCTCCGCCGGCCTCGGGCTGCTCGATGTCGAAACCGTCCTCGGCCCGGCCAAGGAACTGCGGGTCGAGCACGCGATCTCGGCGCTGACCTCCGAGCCGATCGCCGGCTATCACATGCACATGGGCATCACCACCGGCCCCGATCTCGCCCGGCCCTTCGCGCGGATCGCCGCTGCCGCCGACGGCGCCATCAGCGCCGACGGACGCGTCATGGGCACCTACCTCCACGGCCTCTTTGCCGCCGACGGTTTCCGCCGCAGCTTCCTCGGCACCGCCGCCGCGGCCTCCGATCTCGCCTACGAACGGCTGATCGAGGAGACGCTCGACGGGCTCGCCGCCCACCTTGAGCGCCACCTGGACCTTGATCTGCTGCTGGGGCTGGCGCGGTGAACCTGCCGTGACCGGTCTCGTTGCCCTCATCGCCCTGCTCGTCGAGCGCCTCGCCGGCTATCCCGACGCGCTGGTCGCGCGCATCGGCCACCCCGTGATCTGGATGGGCCGCTTCATCGCTCTGCTCGACACGCGCCTCAACAACCGCACGCGGGGGCGGGGCGTCCTTGCCCTGCTTCTCCTCCTCGGCGTCACAGCGACGGTCACCGTTCCGCTCGCGGCCCTGCTCCGGGGGCTCCCCTTCGGCTTCCTCGTCGAGGCGCTGCTCGCCTCGAGCCTTCTGGCGCAGAAATCGCTGGGCGACGCCGTCGCCGGCGTCGTCACCGGGCTGCGGCGCTCGCTCGGGGCGGGGCGCGAGGCAGTGAGCCACATCGTCGGCCGCGATCCTCAGTCGCTCGACGAGCCCGCCGTCGCGCGCGCCGCCATCGAGAGCCTTGCCGAGTCGACGTCCGATGGCGTGGTCGCCCCGCTGTTCTGGCTGCTGCTGCTCGGCCTGCCGGGGATCGCGCTCTACAAGGCCGTCAACACCGCCGACTCGATGATCGGCCACAGGAGCGAGCGGCACCTGCAGTTCGGCTGCGCCGCCGCCCGTTTCGACGACCTGCTCAACCTCGTCCCGGCGCGGCTTTCGGCGCTGTTGCTGGCGGCCGGCGCCTGTTTCGTGAAGGGCGCCGACCCCGGGTGCGCCTGGTCCACGGCTGTGCGCGATGCGCCGAGGCACGAAAGCCCCAATGCCGGCTGGCCCGAGGCCGCGATGGCCGGCGCCCTCGGCTTCCGGCTCGGCGGCCCGCGCAGCTATGACGGTGAAATGGTCGACCTGCCCAGCTTCGGCACGGGACGCGCCGAACTCGGACCCGCCGACATCGAACGGGCCCTGGTGCTCTACCGTGCCGCGCTCGATTGCCTGCTGGCCGCGACCCTCGTCGCCGCGGCTGTCCTCTGGTGGCTCGGCTAGGTCAGCGGCCGGATCACGCCTTCGAGCGAGAGAACCGTGCCGTGCGACAGCCGGGCCCGGTTGTGGACCACGTTCCGCTCGTGGTCCTGCACCTGGACGATGTAGTTGCCGCTGGCCTCGATCCAGCTGACGACGAAGACGCTCGGGCGGACTGCCGCTATGTCGACGTCGATCACCTCGTCGACGACGAAGCCGTCGCCCTTGAGGTACAGCCTCGCCTTGCCGCCTTCGAGATAGCTGAGCCGCGGCACGAGGCTGCCGAGGTCCATGTCGAAGCTGCGCCCTGCCAGTTCTTCTCCGGCCATCTGTCCGCCCCTCACTTGCCGTCGCCGGCATAGCCGCGCTTGAACTCGATGCGCGTGCCGTGGAAATCGATGGTGTCGTCGTTCGCCACGTAGTGAACGGGCTGGGGCGGCAGCTTCACGATCAGCGGTGGTTCGAACTCGGTGGGCACCGGCAGCGGAATCTGGTTGCCGGCCGCATCGAAATCGCGTGCCCGCTTCACCATCTGGTCGATCACGAAGACCGACGGCCAGCGGTGGTGATGCGGCCTTTCCACCGTGCCGGCCGCGACGCTGACCGAAAGCACGCGGACATTGGCGTCTTCATAGAGGACCTGGTGGTTCTCCGGCGCCGCCGCGGCGGCGTCGAGTGCGGGATCCCAGGTGGCGGGGTCGTTCACGTCCACGTCGATAACGCTCATCGCAATCTCCCTCTTCCGGGGGCAGCCGTTGCGCCCCGGGGTCAAGCGGCCATGCCGCAACCTCCACAAGTCGTCGAAACGGGTGAAGCGTCCGCACCGCCAAAGAAGAGACGATTGAAGCGCTTCATAACTGTGATATGCCTGACGCAGGCAAGCGTCAAGAAGAATCGTGAAGCGCTTCAAAAGGATTGCCGTGACTCGACCCATCAGGCTTACCGACGTTGCCCGCGCCGCGGGCGTGTCGCTCGGCACCGTCTCCAACGTCTTCAACCGTCCCGATGCCGTCCGCCCCGAAATGCGCGAGCATGTCCGCCGGGTCGCGGCGGAACTCGGCTTCACCGGTCCCGATCCGGTCGGCCGGCTGCTGATGGGTGGCAAGGCCAACGCCATCGGCGTGCTGCCGGCGGGCGACATGTCGGTCGCCTTCACCATCGGCAGCCCCTACCTCAGTTCGCTGCTCCTCGGCGTTGCCGAAGTTTGCGATGCCAACGGTGCCAGCATGATGGTCGTCTCGGGCGCCGCCGACCGCAAGGCCTGGGCCATCGGCAATGCCCTGGTCGATGGCTTCGTGCTGGGCAATCTCGACGAAATCCCCATGGTCCGCGCGCGGCAGCGCCAGGTGCCCTATGCCGTGGTCGACATGGTCGCCGGGCCCGACGCCAATTCGGTGGTGGTCGATGGCCGCACCGGCGCGCGCCTTGCCGCCGAGCATCTGCTCGCCCTCGGCCACCGTCGCTTCGCCATCATGGCCGTGCAGCGATCGCCTGTGCCGGCCGTCTGGCACCCGCCTTCGGACCGGCCGCGCCAGCTCACGGGCGGCTACTGGCTCGATCGCGAGAAGCTGCTCGGCTATGCCGACGCGCTCGAGGCGGCCGGCATCCCCATCGACAGCGTGCCCATGGTCGAGGCGCACCCCGCGGTGTCCGAGCCCGGGGCAGGGCTGCTGCTCGACATGGCCCCCGAGGCCACGGCGATCCTGTCGATGGCCGATCGCAACGCCATGGCGCTGCTGGCCGAAGCGCGCAGCCGCGGCATCGACGTGCCGGGCCGGCTGTCGGTGATCGGCTTCGACGATGTGCCCAACGCCATTCTCGGCCGCCCGCCGCTGACCACCATCCGGCAGGACACGGTGGAAAAGGGCAGGGTGGCGGCCCGCATGCTGTTCGAGCCGGGGTCGCCGCGCACCGTCACCATGCCGGTCGAACTGGTGGTGCGGGCCTCGACGGGGCCCGCTCCCGCCTAGGCGTCGTGGCCCGCGCCGGAGGTCAGCAGCGACGGATCGAGCGCCGCCCCCTTCAAGACCATCGGCAGTCCCGCGACGACGAAATAGACATCGTCGCAGATCTCTGCCGCGCGCTGGTGCGTCGACCCCGCGAGGTCGCGGAACATGCGCGCCATGGCATTGTCCGGCACGATGCCGAGCCCCACTTCGTTCGACACGAGAATGACGCGGGTCGTGTCGGTCACCTCGCTCAGCGTCCCCATCAGCTCGTCCACCGCCGCCGCCACGTTCTCGTCGGCGATGATCAGGTTGGTGATCCAGAGCGTCAGGCAGTCGACGAGGATCACGTCGTGCCGCGCTGCCGCCTCCGAGATCGCCTCGCTCAGCTTCAGCGGCTCCTCGATGGTCATGAACTGCGGCCCGCGCTGGTCGCGATGGGCCTTCACGCGGTCGCGCATCTCGGCGTCGAGCGCCTGTGCCGTCGCGAGGTATGCCGGCTTCCTGCCGGCGCGCATGGCCAGCCGTTCGCCGAAACCGGTCTTGCCCGACCGGGCACCGCCAAGCACCAGTATGTGACCCATTGGACCTCTCCCGCCATGAACGCTGTTCCGTCACAACGCCCGACGAGGGCGTTTGGACCCTTGCGCCGACATTGTCCGCATGCGAGCCATGCAGCAAGCGGCCGCTCGTGGCGCAACGGCACGCTTATTCTACTTTCGTCTGAAACCCTTTGGCATTATGGTCCGCGCCGGACTCGGGGGCTGCCCGGGTCACTTACCATAGTCGGGGTCACGGGGGTTGCCGCTTCCGTTCCGATCCCGCGGCCAAACAAGTCCGGAGAGCGCGCTCGGTGCCTAGGTATTATCTCGGGGTGGACGGTGGTGGCACCAACTGCCGCATCCGCCTTGCCGACGAGAATCTCGTCACTCTGGCCGACGCGGCCGGGGGGCGCTCCAACCTGCAGATCGAGGCCGGCGAGCCGGCCTATCGCTCGATCATGGAAGGAACGAGGGACGCCTTTGCCAAGGCCGGCGTCGATTATGCCGAGGCCGCCAACACCTATGCCTGCTTCGGCATGGCGGGCGGCCGCCTGCCGTCGGCGCGCGAGGCCTTCGAGCAGCGCCACTGGCCCTTCGCCGGCGTCAGGGTCTATGACGACATCGACATCGCCCGCGCCGGCGCCCACGGCGGCCAGGACGGCGCGGTGATCATCGTCGGCACCGGTTCGGCTGCCCTCGCCATGGTCGGCGGCCAGCGCCACCAGGCCGGCGGCTGGGGCTTCCAGATCGGCGACCAGATGAGCGGCGCCATCCTCGGCCGCGAACTCGTGCGCTATGCCGTGGAAGCGGCCGACGGCCTCGTCGAGGATTCCCCCCTCTGCCGCGCCGTCATCGAGCGGCTCGGCGGCACCGTCGACGCGGTGATGGACTGGTCCTTCCCGCAGGATCCGCGCGGCCCCATGCCGGCCGGCAACGGTGCGCCCTCGACCCTGCTCGGCCGGGCCCCGGCCGAGTTCGGCGCGCTGATCCCGATGTTCTTCGACTACTACGAGAAGGGCGATCCGGTGGCCCTCAGGCTCATGGACATCGAGCTCGGCTACATCGACAACTACGTGCGCTGGTTCAAGGCGCGCGGCGTCACCCGCATGGCCGCCGTGGGCGGCTTCGGCACGCGCCTCTACCCCCTGATGATCGAGCGCTACGGTGATTTCATCGTCCGTCCGGTCGATGAGCCGCTGCATGGCGCGGTCATCCTCGCCAAGCAGAACTTCGCCTGAAGCCGAACGACATGACGTCCCACGACAGGAGCCTGACAAGCGTGTCCAGCCGCATTATCCCGGTCCAGCCCTTTGATTTCGTGGTGTTCGGCGCGACTGGCGACCTGACCAAGCGCAAGCTGATCCCGGCCCTCTACCACCGCTTCCTCGACGGCCAGTTCGACGACACGAGCCGCATCATCGGCGTCTCGCGCTCGAAGCTCAGCGACGCCGAGTTTCAGAAGCTCGCCCGGGAATCGATCGAGACCTTCGTCGAGAAGTCCTACCAGGACAAGAAGACCATCGACCGGTTCGTCGCCATCTTCTCCTACGTCGCCAACGACGTGACCGACGAGGCCAACTGGGGCGATCTCAGCCAGAACCTGCGCGACGATCCCGGCATCGTGCGCGCCTTCTATCTCGCCATTGCGCCGGACCTGTTCGGGCCCACCTGCGAGTACATCCTCAAGAAGGGCTACTACCGCCGCGACGCGCGGGTGGTGATCGAGAAGCCGCTGGGTCACGACCTCGCCTCTTCCATCGCCATCAACGACGAGGTGAGCCGCATCTTCAGGGAAGATCAGGTCTACCGGATCGATCATTACCTCGGCAAGGAGACGGTGCAGAACCTGCTCGCGCTGCGCTTTGCCAACATCCTGTTCGAGCCCATCTGGAACTCGGCCCATATCGACCACGTGCAGATCACCGTGGCCGAATCCGTCGGCGCGGGCACCCGCGGCTA
>JAEYZJ010000342.1 GCA_023430705.1 Pseudomonadota bacterium
TCGACGCGTAACCGATTCCGAACGCTTGCAGAACTGGATCGGCGGCGCGCTGGCCCATGGCGGGGTGCGCACGGACGCCATCGTGCTGGCCGAGGCCTGGCGGATCGTGGCCGGTCGGGTAATCGAGCCTGCCTCTCCCTCCCTCCCAGCCTCCCCCGCAACGGGGGAGGCGCGCGCGAAACTCTCCGATCTCGCCGATCTCAGCCTCGCCCTCACGCCGAGCCGCGAGCGCTGGCTGGAGACCACGATCACCGGCGACAGCTATGCCCTCGCGACGCGGCACTGGCCGGTCGATGTGCTGGAGGATTTGCCGCAGCCCTGCCCCTACCCCGTCGCCGTCGGCGCCATTGCCGCCGCGCACGGGATCGGCCTCGTCGACACGCTGGTTGCCTGGCTCACGGCCACTGTCCACGGCCAGGTCTCGGTCGCCGTCCGCCTCGTCCCCCTCGGCCAGTCCGACGGGCTCAGGGTCATGGCCGCGCTCGAGCCCCGCGTGGCGGACCTCGCGGCATCCGCGGCCGCGGCGTCCCTTGCCGACATCGGCGCAATCGCCTACGCCGCCGATATCGCGCAGATGCGCCACGAGACGCTGGAACCGAGGATTTTCCGATCATGAGCATGTTCGTCGCCGCCCTGATCTTCGTCATGCTGCTGACGGTGGCGATAGCGCACCTGCTCTGGGCCGTCGGCAGCCGCTGGCCGATCCGCGATCCGGAGCTGCTGGCAAGGACCGTGATCGGCCGCCCCGGTGTGCGGCGCGTGCCCAAGCTCGGCGCGCTGCTCGTCGCCGTCCTCGCGCTGGCCGGGGGCGTGCTCGCCCTTTCGCTCGCCGACCACACCGCCGGCGGCTGGGAACTGACGCTGGCCGGCGTGCTGCTGGCCGCCCTGTTCATCCTGCGGGGCGCCCTCGGCTACACCGCAGCGTGGCGCGCCCGCTTCTCCGAGGAGCCGTTCGCCACGCTCGACCGCCAGACCTACTCCCCGCTCTGCATCGCGCTGGGCGTGGGCTTCCTTCTCCTCGTCATCATGAGGCTCATATGAAATCGCTCAACGGTCCCCTGCGCGTCGGCATCGGCGGCCCCGTCGGCTCGGGCAAGACGACGCTGTGCGAGATGCTGCTCAAGGCCATGCGCGAGCGCTACTCGATGGCCGTCGTCACCAACGACATCTACACCAAGGAGGATGCCCTGATCCTCAACCGCGTGCAGGCGATCTCCGAGGACCGCATCGTGGGGGTGGAGACCGGCGGCTGCCCGCACACCGCGATCCGCGAGGACGCCTCGCTGAACCTCGCCGCCATCGCCGAGCTCAACCGCAAGTTCCCCGACCTCGACATCATCCTGATCGAGTCGGGCGGCGACAATCTCGCGGCCACCTTCTCTCCCGACCTCGCCGACATCACGCTCTACGTCATCTCGGTGGCGCAGGGCGAGAAGATCCCACGCAAGGGCGGGCCGGCCATCACCCGCTCCGACCTGCTGGTCGTCACCCACACCGACATCGCCCAATACGTCAACGCGAGCCTCGAGGTCATGGAGAGCGATACGCAGCGCGTCCGCGAAGGGCGGCCCTACGTGTTCACCGACCTGCTGCGGCGCGAAAACCTCGACGAGATCGTCGCCTTCATCGAGCGCATGGGCGGGCTGGCGCCGGCCGAAGCCGCCGAGTAACCTCCCCGCCGGAGGAGCAATCGCATGAAACGGGGCAAGTCCGGCTTCGCCCTGCCGCCGCATCGGCGGCCGACTGGCGTGGCGCCGGCCGCGTCCTCGCTGCCTGCGCCGACGCCCCTCGCCGGCCACCCGCCGCTTCGCACCGAGGGCTACATCCTGCTGCGCCGGCCGATGGCCCTGCCGGAGCCGCCCGTTCGCCTGCCGGAAGGCGTCGCCATCGTGCCGATCGAGGCCGCCGACGCAGGCGCCATCCACGCGCTGCTGCGGCGCGCCTATGCGACCGGGGGCGGAACGGTGCCGGAGCACCTGCTCGACTGGTGGGAGAGCCTGCTCACCGACAGCGAGTTCGACCGCAACCTCGCCTTCGTCGCGAGGGCCGACGCCGAGGTGATCGGCTTCTGCCTGTGCTGGACCTCAAGCTTCGTCAAGGATCTCGTCGTCGATCCGGGCTGGCGCAACCGGGGCATCGGCTCGGGCCTCCTGGCCACCGCCATCGCGGCCCTGCGCGCCCGCGGCGCCGATGAGCTGTCACTGAAGGTCGACATCTACAACGGCACCGCCCAGCGGCTCTATCGGGCGTTCGGCTTCAGCCAGGACTGAGGCAGCGCTCCGGCTGCGCCTCGTGCTACTCGCGCGGGGTTTCTTCCGGCGGCGGCGCGTCGGGTATTTCCTGCGGCGGCTCGCCGGGGACGATGTCGGGCTCGGGCGCCGGTTGCGGCTGTTCGGGCTGCGGCGGCGCCTCCGGCGGATAGTCGCCCGGCGGAATCTGGGGCTTGTCCGACGGAATCTGGCCCTTGAGCAGCACCACCACCGAGCGCGGCGGCAGCGTCGCGGCCTGGTCGGCGAGGGGCAGCACGGCCTTGTCGTCGGACACCAGCCCGACCGTCCAGTAGCCTTCCGGCAGCCGCGCCAGCACCGGCTCGATGCGCCGGTTGAACCACACGATCAGGTCTTCCTCCGCCGTCTGGAGCCGCATGCCGAGCACCGAGGCACCCGCATCGTTCCAGTCGCCGTCGTTCATCTCGCGGCCGTCCGGATGCAGCCAGGCGACGTCGCGCACCCCGTTCCTGGTCTGCCCGGTGAGGAAGTGGTCGTGCGTCAGGGCGGCATGCCTGCGGCGGAAGTCCATGAGCGCCGAGACGTAGTCGACGAGCGCGCCGTCGGCATGTTCCCAGTCGACCCAGGTGATCTCGTTGTCCTGGGCATAGGCGTTGTTGTTGCCCTGCTGGGTGCGGCCGAACTCGTCGCCCTGCTGGATCAGCGGGGTGCCGCGGCTGACCAGCAGCGTTGCGAGCAGTGCCCGGACGTCGCGCTTGCGCGCCGCGTTGATGGCTTCGTCGTCCGTCGGGCCCTCGACCCCGCAGTTCCACGAATGGTTGTTGTTGTGGCCGTCGCGATTGCCCTCGCCATTCGCCTCGTTGTGCTTTTCGAGGTACGAGACGAGGTCGGTGAGCGTGTAGCCGTCATGCACGGCCAGCATGTTGACGCCGGCGCTCGGCCTGCGTCCGGCGAAATCGAAGATCTCGGCCGAGCCCGCCACCTTGCCGGCCAGCGCGCCGATCTTGCCCTGGTCGCCCCGCCAGAACGAGCGCACGTCATCGCGGTAGGTGTCGTTCCACTCGCGGAATTCCCTGCCGAACTGGCCGAGCTGGTAGCCGCCCGGACCCGGATCCCAGGGTTCGGCGACGAGAATGCACTTGCCCAGCACCGGATCGGACTTGATGAGTTCGAGCATCCGCGCATTCGGATTGAAGCCGGGCTCGCGCCCGAGGATGGGGGCAAGGTCGAAGCGGAAGCCTGACACGCCCATGTCCTCGACCCAGTAGCGCAGGGAGTCGATGACCAGCCGCTGCGTGGCGGGATGGTCGCAGCGCAGCGTGTTGCCGGTCCCCGAGTCGTTGACGAGGACCTTCTTTCCGTCGGCATCGGCGAAGCGGTAGTAGGTCATCGCGTCGAGGCCCATCAGGCTGAGCATCGGCCCGTTGGCGTCCCCCTCGCCGGTGTGGTTGTAGACGACGTCGAGGATCACCGAGATGCCCGCCTTGCGGTAGGCGTCGGTCATGTAGCGCAGCTCCTGCGGGCCGCGCGGGGCGAGCCGTGGATCGATGGCGAAATAGGTGACCGGGTTGTAGCCCCAGGCGTTGGTGAGACCCAGCGCCGGCAGGTGGCCGTCGTCGATGAAGGCCGCGATCGGCATCAGCTCCACCGTGTCGACCCCGAGGTAGCGCAGGTGATCGACCACCCGGCGCGTCGTCAGCCCCGCAACCGTGCCGCGCAACGGCCCCTGCACCGAGGGGTGGCGCATCGTGTAGCCCCGCACGTTGAGCTCGTAGAACAGGCCGGGGGCCTTGCGGCGCGGCGCAGCCGGCTTGTTCTCGACGCCCAGGACGATCGCCTTGGGGATCAGCGGGGCCGTATCCACCGCCTCGTCGCGATGCAGCCTGAGCCGGGGCGAGCGCACGAACGCGCGGTCGATGCGCCGCGCATAGGGATCGACCAGCAGCTTGTGCGGATCGAAGAAATAGCCCTGGTCCGGATCGTAGCGCCCATCGGCCCGCAGCCCGTAGCGCGTGCCTGCCCCCACGTTGGCAACGAGCCCGTGGTAGATGTTGTCGTCGTACCCGTCGAGCTGGAGGCGCGCGATCTCCTGGTCCAGTTCGTCGTAGATCGAGACCCAGATGGCCGTCGCCGTCTCGGAGTAGACGGCAAAGTTCACGCCCTCGGCGGTGATCGTCGCGCCGAGCTTGTCCGGGCTTCCCGAGCCCGGGATCAATTCAGGTTTCAACTGGACAGGACCTTCAAGTGATAACGCTGGGCGCGTCCCGCCCCGTGCGGACCCTGATACCCGCAATGCTGTCGGCGATGGAAATGAGGGGCGCAAGAGCGGACTGAGTGTCGAGATCGTGCTGACCATGGGGGGGCTCATACCTTTCAAGGTACACCCGCAACGTGGCGCCAACCGTCCCGGTTCCACTCAGCCGGAGCACGATGCGGCTGCCGTCGGCGAAGCCGATCCGGATGCCCTGCCTGGCGCTCGTCGAGCCGTCGATCGGATCATGATAGGTGAAGTCGTCGGCATACTCGACCTTGCGTCCCTCGAGGCTCTGGCCGACGAGAGACGGCAGCCTGGCGCGGAGGTCGTCCATCAGCCCGTTGGCCGCCGCCGCATCGACCTCCTCGTAGTCGTGGCGCGTGTAGTAGTTGCGGCCGTACGTCGCCCAGTGGTCGGTGACGATCATGTCGACGCTCTGGTTGCGCGCCGCGATGATGTTGAGCCACAGCAGCACGGCCCACAGCCCGTCCTTCTCGCGCACGTGGTTCGAGCCCGTGCCGGCCGACTCCTCGCCGCAGATGGTCACCCGCCCCGCATCCAGCAGGTTGCCGAAGAACTTCCAGCCCGTGGGTGTCTCGTGCATCTCGATGCCGAGCTTTTCCGCCACCCGGTCGGCCGCGGCGCTGGTCGGCATCGAGCGGGCGATGCCGGCGATACCGGTGGCGTAGCCCGGCGCGCGCGGGGCATTGGCGGCCAGCATGGCGAGCGAGTCCGACGGCGTGACGAACCGCCCGCGGCCGATGACGAGGTTCCGGTCGCCGTCGCCATCCGACGCGGCGCCGAAATCGGGAGCATCCTCGCTCATCATCAGGTCGTAGAGCGGCTTGGCGTAGACGAGGTTGGGATCGGGATGCCCGCCGCCGAAATCGGGGGACGGCGTGCCGTTGACCACGGTGCCGGCCGGAGCCCCCAGCATGCCCTCGAGGATGCGGTGGGCATAGGGCCCGGTCACCGCATGCATGGCGTCGAACCGCATGGTGAAGCCGGCCGCGAACATGGCGCGGATCTTGTCGAAGTCGAACAGCGACTGCATCAGGTCGGCGTAGTCGGCGACCGGGTCGATCACCTCCACCGCCATGCCCTCGGTGTACTGCGTGCCCAGCCGGCTGAGGTCCACGTCGGGGGTGTCGACCGTGAAGTAGCGGTCGATGACCCGGGAGCGCTCGAACACCGCCTCGGTGATCTTCTCGGACGCCGGGCCGCCATTGCCGACGTTGTACTTGATGCCGAAGTCCCCGTCCGGTCCGCCGGGATTGTGGCTGGCCGAGAGCACCAGCCCGCCGAACGCCTTGTGATGGCGGATGACGTGGCTCGCCGCCGGCGTCGACAGCAGCCCGTTCTGGCCCACCAGCACCGAACCGAAGCCGTTGGCCGCCGCGATCCTGATGATCTTCTGGATGGCGACGTCGTTGAAGTAGCGCCCGTCGCCACCCAGCACCAGCGTCTTGCCCTTGAAGCCTTCGAGGCTGTCAAAGATCGCCTGCACGAAGTTCTCGAGGTAGTTGGGCGCCATGAAGGCCCGGGTCCGCTTGCGCAGGCCGGATGTGCCCGGCTTCTGGTCCGCGAAGGGCGTGGTCTCAATCGTCAGAATCGTCATCGCGTTCATGCCCCAGGAGTGAGCCGTAGAGATCGGCGTATTTCTCGGCGCTGAGTTCCCACGAAACGTCGGACTTCATTCCGCGCCGCTGCATTTTGGTCCAGACCTTGCGCCGCGAATAGAGGGCGATGGTCCGGCGGATCGCCTCGCCAAGCGCTTCTTCGGTGGCCGGCGAGAACACCACGCCCGTCGCCACCCCTGCCTCGATCGCCGCCTCGTTGGCGTCGATCACGGTGTCGGCAAGCCCGCCGACTCGGCTGACCACCGGGATGCAGCCATAGCGCAGTCCGTAGAGCTGGGTCAGCCCGCAGGGTTCGAACCGCGAAGGGATCAGGATGGCGTCTGCCCCGCCCTGCAGCAGGTGGCTCAGCTTCTCGTTGTAGCCGATGACGACGCCGACCTTGCCCGGGTGGCGGAGCGCCGCGCCGGCGAAGGCGTCCTCGATGGCGCCCTCGCCCGTGCCGAGCACCGCCAGCCGCCCGCCCTGCGCCACCAGCGCATCGACGAGGCCGGGCAGCATGTCGAGACCCTTCTGCCAGGTGAGCCGGCTGACCACGCAGAAGATCGGCCCATGGCCGGGATCGAGCTGGAACCGCTCCTCGATCGCCGCCTTGTTGGCAGCCCGGTTGAACACGGTCGAGGCGCTGTAGGTCTGCACCAGCGCTTCGTCCGTCGCGGGGTTCCATTCCTCGGCGTCGATGCCGTTGAGGATCCCCGTCACCGTGACGGAGCGCGACTGCAGCAGCCCCTCGAGTCCCATGCCGTACTCGGGCGTGCGGATCTCGTGGGCATAGGTCGGGCTCACGGTGGTCACCTGGTCGGCGAGCTGCAGCCCGGCCTTGAGGTAGCTGATATTGCCGAAGAACTCGATGGATGCGGTGCGCGCTGCCTCGTAGTCGAGCTTGAGGGCGTTGAACACGTCCCAGCTGAAGATGCCCTGGAAGGCGATGTTGTGAACCGTGAGCACAGTCTTTGCCGTGCTGCCGGGGTTGAACCTCACATAGGCCGGCACCAGCCCCGACTGCCAGTCGTGGCAGTGGAGGATGTCCGGCACGTAGCCGTCGATGATCCCCAGCGAGATCTGGTAGGCGGCAAAGCTCAGCCCCGCGAAACGCTGCCAGTTGTCCGGCCAGTCCCTGCCGTCGGGGCCGAGATAGGGGTTTCCCGGCCGGTCGAAGAGGTGCGGCGCATCGACCGCGATGACGTCCAGCCCCCCGGCGCGCCCGGCCATCAGCCGCGCCTCGCCACCGAAGAAGTCGTCCGCGAACCGGTGGACTTCGCGTCCCCCGCCCAGCCCGTCGAGCACCGCCGGGTAGCCCGGCAGCAGCACCCGCATCGACACGCCGTGCGGCGCCAGCGCGGCCGGTAGCGCACCGACGACGTCGGCGAGCCCGCCGGTCTTGACCAGCGGGAACGCCTCGGAGGCGACGGACAGGACTTCGATCATGGGCCGCGCCAGTTACTTGCTCGCCATGTAGGCGTCGACCATGGGCTGGGTCACCAGCGTCACGCCGTCCGCCGTCCGCCGGAACCACTGCGCATCGAACGCGGGATCCTCGCCGATCACCAGCCCCTCGGGGATGGTGACGCCGCGATCGACCACGACCTTGCGCAGGCGCGCCCCGCGTCCGATCGTGCAATAGGGCAGGACGACCGCCTCGTGCAGCTCGGAATAGGAATGCACGCGGCTGCCGGTCGAGAGCAGCGTTTTGTCGAGCGCGCCGCCCGACACGATGCAGTCGCCCGAGACCAGCGAGTTGACCGCCGAGCCGCGCCGCCCGTCGAAGTCATGCACGAACTTGGCCGGCGGGGTGATTTCGGCAAAGGTCCAGATCGGCCAGTCGCGGTCGTAGAGATCGAGCTGCGGGGTGACGTCGCAGAGGTCGATATTGGCCTTCCAGTAGGCGTCCACCGTGCCGACATCGCGCCAGTAGGCCACGTCCTCGTTCGGCGAGCGCACGCACGAGCGCGGGAAGCGGTGGGCCCAGGCGGAGCCGTTCTTGACGATGTAGGGAATGATGTCCTTGCCGAAATCGCGGCTCGAGCCCTCGGTGGCCGCGTCGCGGCGCAACTGCTCCATCAGGAAGCGCGTCTCGAACACGTAGATGCCCATCGAGGCCAGCGCCATGTCCGGATTGTCAGGCATGCCCGGCGGATCCTTGGGCTTTTCGACGAAATCGACGATCCGGTCGCGGCCGTCGACATGCATGACGCCGAAGCCGGTCGCCTCCATGCGGGGCACCTCGAGGCAACCGACGGTCACGTCGGCGCCGGTATCGACGTGCTGGCGCAGCATGATCTCGTAGTCCATCTTGTAGATGTGGTCGCCGGCCAAGAGCACGATGTAGCGCGGGCCGTAATCCTCGATGATGTCCATGTTCTGGTACACGGCGTCGGCGGTGCCCTCGTACCACTGCGTCTCGGACACGCGCTGCGAAGCCGGGAGCACGTCGAAGCTCTCGTTTCGCTCGGTGCGCAGGAAGTTCCAGCCGCGCTGCAGGTGGCGGATCAGCGAGTGCGCCTGGTACTGCGTGGCCACCGAGATGCGGCGGATGCCCGAGTTCAGCGCATTGCTGAGGGCAAAGTCGATGATGCGCGACTTGCCGCCGAAATAGACGGCGGGCTTGGCGCGCCGGTCCGTCAGCTCGAACAGCCGGGTCCCCCGCCCGCCTGCCAGCACATAAGCCATCGCCTCGCGCGCCAGCGGCGACGGTGTCCGATAGTCAGCCATGCAATCCTCCCCACTCGCGGTGACCGCTGCGGCCAGGCCGACCTGTCACCCACAACACCCTGCTTGCCCCGTTCTCACGCGGGATCGTATTTCAAGTACAACGTCGACATCGGCGGCAGGTAAAGATCGGCGTAGGGGCCGAGGCCTTCGACCTCGCTCGCCCTGGCAACCACCCTGCCCTGGTTGCCCGTGTTGGTTCCGCCGTACCAGCCGGCGTCGGTATTGAGCCGTTCCACCCAGTTGCCCGCAAGGGGCATCGGTACGCGGTAGTTGTCGCGCGGAACGGGGGTCATGTTGGAGATCACCACCACCGGATGGGCCCCGGGCGCCTTGCGGACGAACGCAAACACCGAGTTCTGGTGATCGTTCCCGATCAGCCACTCGAAACCCTCGGGCTCGTTGTCGCGGGCATGCAGCGCCGGCAGCTCGCGGTAGAGGGCGTTGAGGT
>JAEYZJ010000356.1 GCA_023430705.1 Pseudomonadota bacterium
AGCGGCGGGGCGATCAGCGGCGTCAGGATGAGGATCGCGCTGGTGGTCTCGAGGAAGAGACCGATCACCAGCACCACGATGTTGACGATCAGCAGGAGCACCAGCGGATCGGTGCTGAGCTGCAGCATCGCGGACGTGATCATCTGCGGCACCTGCTCGAGCGAGAGCATGCGGGTGAAGAGCACCGCGGCGGCGACCATGATCATCAGGATGACGCTGGTGCGGACCGTGTCCCAGCTCGCCGAGATGAGGAACTTCCACTCGAAGTCGCGGTAGACGAACACGCTGATCAGGATGATGTAGAGGACGGTGACCGCGGCGGCTTCGGTGGCGGTGAAGAAGCCGCCGAGCATGCCCAGGACCAGGACGACCGGCGTCAGCGGCGCCGGCAGCGCGGAGACGAACGCGTCCCACAGATCGGAGCGGCTTGCCTTGGGCTCGGTCGGATAGTTGCGGCGACGGGCGAGGAACGCCGTGAAGCCCATCAGGCCGATGGTGATGAGGATGCCCGGCACGATGCCGGCGAGGAGCAGCTTGACCGCCGAGGTCTCGGCCGTCGCCGCGTAGATGACGAAGGGGATGCTGGGCGGGAAGATCGGGCCGGTGGTGGCCGATGCCGCCGTCAGTGCGGCGGCGAACGAGTTCTTGTAGCCGGCGTCCTTCATCGCCTTGATCTCGACCGCGCCCATGCCGCCGATATCGGCGAGGGCCGAGCCGGAGCTGCCCGAAAAGATCAGGCTGGCGAGGATGTTGACCTGCGCGAGCCCGCCCTTCCAGTGGCCGACGCACAGATGGGCGAAGTGGAAGAGCCGGCGGGCGATGCCGGAGGCCCCCATCAGGTTGCCGACCAGGACGAAGAGCGGCACGGCGAGCAGCGGGAAGGAGTCGAGCGCGTTGGTGAGCGTGTGGGTGATGGTCGGCAGCGGGTAGCCGAACCAGAACATGTAGAAGATCGCGGGGACGATCAGCGCAAAGGCGATCGGCATGCCGAAGGCGACAAGCCCCAGGAAGGCGACGATGATGACGAGGCCGCTCATAGTTCGAGGTGTTCCTTCTTGTCCGGCAGCGCCACGGCGTCATCGGGCGAGAATTTGAGGAGCAGTTGGCGGAAGGCCTGCACGGCGAGGAGCCCGAAGCCGATGATGGTGGGGCCGACGAAGAGGATCAGCGGCAGGCCGAGAGAGGGCGAGCGCTGCGAGCCCATGCGCTGGACCAGGATGATGCCGCCCACGATGATGACGAGCGAGGCCACGATGATCGCCAGCTCGATGATCGCGCCGGTGATGCGCTGCACGCGCGGCGACCAGTTCTGGGCGAAGAACTGCATGTCGACGTGGTTGCGCAGGCGATGCGCGAAGGCGAGGCCGAGGAACACGAAGACGATGTGGAAGTAGCGCGCCAGCTCTTCGGGCCAGGGCAGGCCGGTGCGCAGCACCACGCGTCCGAACATCTGCAGCAGCACCAGGGCGAAGATGCCCCAGAGCAGGATGCAGCCGATGAAGATGGTGCTCTTTTCGATGAACGAGAGCGGCCGATCGACGGCGGAGCCGAGCCGTTTCCACATGATCGCGGTGCCTTTCGGGAAAGGGTGGGCGACCGGCGCAGGCCGGCCGCCCCGTCGGTTATTCGATGGCCTGGATGCCTTCGATGATCGAAGCCCATTCGGGGAACCTGGCCCGCACGTGCGCGGAGACCTGGGTGCGGAAGGCTTCGAGGTCGAGGCCGCTGGACTCGTCGATCAGGGTCATGCCCTTGGCGACCAGTTCGCCCTGCAGCGCCTCGTGCTCGGCGATCGAGATCTCGAGGATCTCGGCGCCGGCCTGCTGGGCCGACTCGTGCACGGCCTGGCGCTGCTCCTCGGTGAGGCGCTCCAGGGTACCGCTGTTGGCAAAGAGCGGGATGATGTTGATCATGTGGTCGGTCATGACCAGGTACTTCTGCGTGTCGTACATGTTCGAGGTCAGGATCGCCGTGAGCGGGTTCTCCTGGCCATCGATGACGCCGGTGGCGAGCGCGGTGGTGAGCTCGGCGAAGTCGACCGGGGTCGGGATGGCGCCCATGCCCTCGACCATGCCGATCCAGACCGGCACCGGGATGGCGCGGATGCGCTTGCCGCTCAGATCCTCGGGCTTGTAGACCGGGAAGTTCGACGTGGTGAGTTCGCGGATGCCGTAGAGATAGGAGCCGATGACTTCCATCTGCGCTTCGCTCTTCAGGCGCTCGTTGAGCTCGCGCAGCACCGGGCTCGTTGCCGGAGTGGTGGCGGCCACCGCATGGGCGACGTCACGATAGAGATAGGGCAGGTCGAGGGCGCCGAACTCGGGCAGCGCCTGGCTGACGGTCGAATAGGAGTCGTGGCCGAAATCGATGAGGCCGAACTGCACGCCCTCGAAGCGCTCCTTGGCGGTGCCCAGCTGCGAAGCCGGATAGACGTTGATGATGACCTCGCCGCCGGTCTTTTCCCTGACCAACTCGGAGAAGCGATCGGCGAAGCGGCCGGCGACGCTCTCGCTGGGGTTGGGGTGGCCGTACTTCAGCGTCACTTCAGCGAAGGCGGGGCCGGCCGTCAGGGCGATGCCGAAGGCGGCGGCCACGAGCGTGTTTTTCAGGGTAGTCACGGTTACTCTCCTCATAGATCTCATTGTGCCAGGCCGCTGCCGCTCTTCAGGCGGCTGAAATCAAGGTCTGGATAAAGGTGCTCAGCCGCTGCCGTGAGGCACCGAAGGCCAAATTCCGTCGGGCCCGAGGCCGGCTCACGCAGATGCACGGCGTCGATGCCATAGCGCAGGGCAGCGAGCCGCTTGCCGTAGGTCAGCAGGTTGTCGAGCGACTGCATCAGGAACACCACGAGCGGCAGCAGCGAGCGGTACAACTGATGCGCCTGCCGCAGGTCTTCGGGCGAGCCGGAGGCGACGAGGTCGAAGATGCGCTTCTGGAAGTCGACGGTCTCGGCCCCGGGCACGATGCCGGCACAGCCGGCGAGCAGGTTGTCGATCAGTTCCAGACCACCGCGGCCGTTGAAGACGTCGACGAGGCCATCGCATGCGTCGATGTATGGCTTCACGTTCAGAACCGGGCCTTCGCCCTTGAGGACGCGGAAGTTGCCGTGGTTGCGGACCAGTTCGGCAATTCCGTCCGGGGTCAGGCCGATGCCGATGTATTCGGGCGCGTTCTGGATCCCGATGGGCAGGTCCACGGCATCGGCAACCTTGCCGAAAAAGCGGATCAGCTCGGCCTCGCGAGCGGTGCGGACCGGCGGCGGCTGCAGCACGATCCAGGCGGCGCCCAGATCGGCGGCGCGGCGGGCAAACTCGATCTGGCCGGCAATCGAGGGCTCGGCAACCGTCACCGAAACGGGAACGCGGCGCCCGACGGCGTCCATGGTCCACTCCAGCACGGCGGTTCGCTCGGCCAGCGACAGCTTGTTGACCTCGGTCCCGAGGCCCAGCACGGCAATGCCATCGGCACCGGAGGCGATGCAGCCTTCGACCTGGCGCGCCATGGCGTGGCGGTCCAGCCAGCCGTCTTCAGCGAAGAAGGCGTACTGCATCGGATAGATGCCGCTGAAAGCGGCACGTCGGATCGGCGTCACGTCTCCCCCATGGCCGGTTGATCCGGCCCCATTAGTTCATATGTATGAACTTGAGTTCATATCTTGAAACTAAGGCCGCGGCCTGGCTAGTGTCAAGCGGCACGGAGGACTGGCATGCCAGAGAGCGACGACAAGCAGCCGCGGATCAAATCAGCCGACCGCGTGCTCGACGTGTTCGAGGCGCTGACGCACGAGCAGCACGGCCTGACCTTTCCCGAACTGGTCAGCCGGCTCGGCGTGCCCAAGAGCAGCCTGCACGGGCTGCTGGCGGTGCTGGTCGAGCGGCAGTACCTGGTGTTCGACGAGGGCTCGCGGCGCTACGTCTTCGGCGTGCAGCTGTTCGAGCACGGGCAGAGCTTCCTGAGGCAGCACGGCGACTCACGCGAGGCGCGGCTGGCCATGGAGGCCGTGGTGGCCGAGGTCAACGAAACGGTGCAGCTCGGGCTGCTGCGCGGCAGCGAGGGCGTCAATATCGGCACCGTCGACTGCACCCACGCCCTGCGCCTGCGGCTCGAGGTGGGGCGGCATTTCCCCGGCTACGCCACGAGCCTGGGCAAGGTGCTGCTGGCGCAGCTGCCCGAAGACGAGATGATCGAGCGGGCCCGGAAGGAGCCCCTCTACCGCCATACCGAGCATACGCTGGCAACGGTGGAAGAGCTGATCGCGGAACTGCGCCGCATACGGGAGCGCGGTTTTTCGCTCGACACCGAGGAAATGATCCCCGGCGTGTTCTGCATCGGGGTGCCGATCTTTGACAGTTCAGGGCAGGCACGGACGGGCATGAGCGTGACCATCCCGACCTCGCGGCTCAATCTCGATACCGGGTCCCGGGCATTGGCGGCGCTCGCCCGCGAGAGCATCGGCGTAAGCTCGCGCATGGGGGTGGCGGCCGCGTCGCCAGCGCTCTCGCAACTTGCGTCCCAAGGTTCCGCCGCAGCGGCGCTCATGAACACCCGGGCCAAGTCGTGGCTGGGAGCCCAGGATCACGTTCCGGCACGCCGATGACCACGTCCGGCCGAAGGGGACGCCGGATCGGCGGGTACAGCCGATCCGACCGTTTCGGGGTCGCTCAGAACGACTGGAACAGCGCCTTCTGGGCCAGGCGGAGGGCAGCGATGGCGTCGTGCCGGTCCTGGGCCTGGCGCAGGGCCTCGAGGTCGAGCGCATCGAGGCCGCGGTCGACGGCCTTGAGGAAGTCGATGGCGTAGTCGGCGGCTTCGACACTGTCCTCGCGGAACGGGAACTGGTCGAGCTGCCAGACGCCCTCCCACCCGTTCTTGCGCAGAACGTGGAAGAACTCGAACAGCTCGATCGGATGGAGGCTGCCGGCCACGAGATCGTCGTCCCAGGAGCGGAAGTTGTCGTTGACGTCCATGCCGAACAGCCGGCCGTAGTCGATGGCCATCTGCGCCGAATCCGCGGCAGACTCGCCGCCGAAGATGGCGTGGCCGAAATCGAGCAGGATGCCGACATTGGGCAGGCCGATCTTCTCGATGCCGAGCAGGGTGCGGGCCAGCGAGTCGAAGCTCATGTGCACGCGCGGCTCGCGTGGCTTGTACTCGATGACGAACTTGAGGTCGGGGTTCTCGCTGGCCAGCAGGCCGACGCCATCGAGCGAATTCTTCCACAGCGTCCCGTGGTCGACCTGGAACGGATAGTCCCAGCCATCCTGGCCCGGCCACAGCTTGACGTAGTCGGCCCCGAAGGCGCGCACGACGCCGGCGGCTTCGGTGATCAGTTCATGTGCGCGCCGACGCACGCCCGGATCCGGATTGGTGAAGGCGCCCTTCGCGAACTCGCGGGTATAGATCTCGGGGGTGATGCCGATGACGCCGAGCTTGTTGCGGTCGAGCGCGGCCTTGACCTGGTCGTTGCTGAAC
>JAEYZJ010000369.1 GCA_023430705.1 Pseudomonadota bacterium
CCGTCCGTCCCGAGCCAGTGGTCGGGCGACAGCGGCGGCAGCATGCGCGCCTTGATATTGGGGATGTTGGGGTTCGACGGCAGCCAGAAATACGAGACCAGCGTGACGGCGAGGAACCCTGCCGTCAGCACGATTCCCACCACCAGCGAGGCGTTGAGGTCGATGCGGCGGCGGCGCGGCTTCGGCGTTGCGAGGGCCGGGGAGGCGGTATCGGTCATTGCAGGGCCTCCTTACGTTGCGTTGCGGATGCGGGGGTCGAGGATGCCGTAGAGCAGGTCGACCACGAAATTCACGAAGATCACGAACACGATGATCAGCATCACCGTCGACTGCACCACGATCACCTCGCGGGCTGAGACGTTGGCGAGGATCATGCGGCTGAGCCCAGGCAGCGAGAACACCATCTCGATGATCACGGTGCCCCCGATCAGCTCTGCGATCTGCAGGCCCACGATCGTCACGATCGGCAGGGCGGCATTGCGCAGGCCCACCTGCAGCAGCGCCTGGGTGCGCGTCATGCCGACGGCGCGAGCAGTGCGCACATAGTCCTGGTTCATCACGTCGAGCACTGCCGAGCGCACGTAGCGGATCAGCACTGCCGCCATGATCAGACCGAGCGACAGCACCGGCAGCACCAGCGAACGGACGGCGCCCACCCAGTCCTGCGACCAGTCGGTCCAGCCGCCGGTCGGCAGCCAGCCCAGCTTCACGCCGAACAGCACCGACAGCAGGATGCCGGCCCAGAACACCGGCACGGCGATGCCGATCTGGCTCAGCAGGGCCAGTACAGCGCCCGAGGGCTTGCCGACATTGCGGGCCGCGATCGTGCCCACCGGAATGGCGATGATCAGCCCCAGCAGGAGCCCCGACAGGGCGAGCGGAATGGAGACGCCCAGCCGGTCGGTGACGAGGTCGGCGACAGCTTCCTTGGTACGGAAGGACTGGCCGAGATCGCCGGAAAGCATGTTTGCGATCCAGTTGAAGTACTGGACCGGTAGCGGCTTATCGAGCCCGTAGGCATGCGCCAGCGCGTTGATGGCTTCGGCGGTCGCATCCTTGCCCAGCACGATTGCGGCGACGTTACCGCCCGCGGCGCGAATGAGCAGGAAGATGACGACGGAGGCGATGAATACCGCGCCGATGAAAAACGCGAGCTTGCGGAGCACATAGATCGCCATAACGCCAACCCCGGAGAATGAAGTCACTTCGATGGATGCGAGCCGGCGTTGTGCCGTCGGCCCGCGGGTTCGGTTGCTGGTGTTACCAGTGCAGCTTGCCGATCTCGATCGCGACAAGAACGCGCGGCTCGAGGAAGCCCTTGAGCTCGGTGTCGAACAGGCCCACGCCCTTCTTTGCGATCATCGGCACGATGACGGCGTCGTCGCGCAGGATCTTGGCGGCTTCCTTCATCTTGGCGAGGTACTCCTCGTCGCTGGTCGCCTTGTCGGCATCCGTCAGCGCCTGGGTGTACTCGGGGCTGCAGTAGGTGCTCCAGCCGGCCTTGTCCGGGCTCGAGCAGGCCCACTGGGTCGGCTCGGCGTCGCCCGACATCACGGTGATGTCGAACTGCGGCGGACGGCCCTGGAAGATCAGCTGGCTGTAGCGCGCGAGGTCGATCGCGTTGCGGGTGACGTTGAAGCCGGCGCCCTGCATGGCCGGGATCATGATGTCGGCCGGCAGCGACAGGTCAGGTACGTCGCTCAGCGAGGCGAACTCCAGCGGCGTCGAAGCGTACTTGGGCGCCTCGGCCATGGCCTTCTCGAAGTCGAACGGATACGGGCAGCTCTCGGCGCTCTCCGGCTCGAACCAGGGTTGGTTCGGCAGCGCGAAGGTGCAGGTGTTGTCCGCACCCCAAGCGGCGCCGAACGCGTCGTTGAACGACTGGCGGTCCAGCGTCGCGGCCAGTGCCTTGCGAAGTTCCGGATCGAGCTTCTGGTTGAACACCGCGTAGGTCGGTTCGCCAACCTGCGGGTAGGTGTGCAGCGTGAACTTCTTGTCGAGTTCGCGCTTGCTCAGCTGTTCCCACAGGTCGATCGTGATCACCGGAACGGCGTCGACTTCACCGGCTTCGAGCGCATTGAGGCCGGCGGTGCCGTCCGTCACGATGCGCACGGTGGCCGAGGTGATGGCCGGCTTGTTGCCCCAGTAGTTCGGGTTGGCCTCGAACTCGAAGCTCGAGTTCGTGGTGTAGGACTTGAGCACGTACGGGCCCGTGCCGATCGGGTTGGTGGCGATCGAGCCGGCGGCATGCTCGGGCTGGATCAGGCCGGCGACCGAGCCCATGCCGCGCCAGAAGCTCTGGCTCGGCTGCGACAGCGTCACGCGCACCGTCGAGTCGTCGACCTTCTCGATCGAGCTCACGGCGTTGTAGACCGACGAGTTGTTCACCACAGGCGAGTTCTTCATCGCGTTCAGCGAGAAGACCACGTCCTCGGCGCGCACCGGGCTGCCGTCCGAGAAGGTCGTCTGGCGGATCTTGAACTCATAGGTCAGCTTGTCGTCCGAGATCGTCCAGGACTCGGCGACACCCGGCTCGACCGAGCCGTCCTTGTTGAAGAACACCAGCGGCTCGACCACGTTGGCCGGAATCCACAGGCGGAGCGCTGTAAGGGGGCTCGTCACATAGTCCAGAGTGCCGGGGTCCTGGCGTGCGATCAGCACGACCTTGTTCTCGGCGGCGCGCGGGGAGGCAGCCACGGCCTCTACGGCGCCGAACGCCCCCAGCATGAGTGCCGCAGCGGCAATGCCGCCAAGGCGGCCCGTGAACGTGCGCTTGAATTGCATGTCCAGTCGTCCCTTCCTGTTGTCCCTGATAGGCTTATGCGCGGTCGGCCCCACGGTGCCTGATACTCCGCCCACAGCCGCGCTTACTGGAGCCGAGCGTTCCACGATGTAGAATGCGTGATTCATTGGCACCCTGTTATTCTGCACACGAGTTGGGCGATCGCCAGGTAGTGTGCGTTTTCAGTGCAAACGTGACCCATTTCAGCGGGGCTGAGAAGAACACGCGGTTCCGCTGTATGGAACGTGGCGCACTGCATTGTGGAACGCTCTCTCGCGAAGATGCCCCGCCGGCCGCCTCGTTGCCGTCGCGCATGTGCTTGATGCGGCACGAGGATCGGCCACGCTGGGAATCGGGAGGGCCTCGGACGGCTTGGCCTACAATACGCCGTACCTGGCAAGGTCGAGCCGGTTGCGCAGCGCTTCCTCGGTGATTGCCCGAACCCGCGCCGCTTCGGCCAGCGACAGCCTCAGGCGCGGCGCCCGCGTGACAGGCGAGGTGCCGCGCACGAGATGTTCCACCAGCTTGATGTTCTGGACGAACCGCGGCCCGATATCCATGTGCAGCAGCGGCAGGAACCAGCGGTAGATTTCGAGCGCCTCGCCAATCCTGCCCGCCGCCGCCAGGCGGTAGATCGCCACCGTCTCGTGCGGGAACGCATTGACCAGCCCCGCAATCCAGCCTGAGCATCCGAGGACAAGGCTCTCGAGCGCCAGGTCGTCCACCCCGGTCAGCAACTGGTAGCGGTCGCCCACCGCGCGCAGCGTCTCGTTGATGCGCCGCGTGTCGCCGGTCGATTCCTTCACCGCCACGAACCTGGGCTCGTCCGCCATCTCCGCCAGCATCTCCCCGCTGACGTCGATCCCGTAGGCGATGGGGTTGTTGTAGATGATGATCGGCAGCGCCGAGGCCCCGGCCACCGTCCGGTAATGTGCCACCACTTCGGCGTCCGTCGCGAGATAGCGCATCGCCGGCAGCACCATCAGCCCGTCCGCGCCCACCCGCTCGGCCTCTGCCGCGAGTCGTGCCGCGGCGCGCGTCGAATCCTCGGCGATGGTCAGCAGCACCGGCGTCCGCCCGCCCGAGGCCTCGATCGCAGTCCGCGCGACGCCGAGCTTCTCGTCCTCCACCAGCGTGCTCGCCTCGCCCAGCGAGCCGCAGGCGATGATGCCGTCCACCCCGGCCGCGATCTGGAACTCGACATCGTCGGCCACGCCGTCGAAATCGACCTCTTCGTCTTCGGTCATCTTGGTGGTGATGGCGGGGAACACCCCGCGGAAATCGCTCTTCTGCATCGTCGTCCTGCCTTTGCATGCACTCATAGGCCAGCGGCCGCGCCTCTGCTATCTCTGTGCACTCAGATTCAGGGAGGGCGCATGCGCTGGTCGAGGACGGTGACGCTGGTCGAGGCTCACGCCGAAGGCGAAGTCGGCCGCATCGTCACCGGCGGCGTCATCGATATTCCCGGCGCGACAATCGCCGAGAAGCTGCGCCACCTCAACGAGGTCGATGACAGCCTGCGCCGCTTCCTCGTCTTCGAGCCGCGCGCCTCGGCGCAGATGAGCACCTGCCTCGTCTTCCCGCCGACCCGGTCCGACGCTGATGTCGGCTTCATCATCCTGCAGGGTGACCGCGCCCACGCCATGAGCGGGTCGAACAGCATGTGCCTCGTCACGGTCCTGCTCGAGACGGGGATGCTGCCGATGACGGAGGGCGAAACCGTCGTGCGCATCGACACCGCCTCCGGTCTGGTCACAGCCCGCGCCCGATGCCGCGATGGCAGGTGCGAGCGCGTCACGCTCACCATGAATCCCTCCTATGTGCACGAGCTGGACGCGACCGTGGAGGTTGAGGACCATGGCAGGGTAAAGGTCGATATCGCCTATGGCGGCATCTTCTATGCGCTCGTCGATCCCGCCCGCTTCGGCCTGGAGATCGAGCCGGATCAGGCACGCGCCCTCGTCGCCGCCGGCAGCGCCGTGCACCGCGCCGTCAACGCCCAGCTCGACATCCGCCATCCCGAGCTCGAGACGATGCGCGGCATCTCCTACGTCATGTTCGTCGGCCACAATGCCGCGGGCGAGCTCAAGGGCGCGACGATCATGCCGCCGGGCCGTATCGACCGCTCACCCTGCGGCACCGGCAACTCCGCGCGCCTCGCCGTCGATGCCGCCCGCGGCCTCGTGCGGGCCGGGGAGACACGCGTCGCCCGCTCGATCATCGACTCACGCTTCGACGTCACCTACGCCGCCGACCTCACCGTCGCCGGCCGCCCCGCCGTCCAGCCGGTCATCTCCGGCCGGGCCTGGATCCACGGCCTCCACCAGCTCGGCCTCGACCCCACCGACCCCTATCCCCACGGCTACACGGTGGCCGACACCTGGGGTGACGCCTTCGACCTGCTGAAGTGAGCGGCCGCGGAGCGCTGGCCGAAGCTGCTCAGTCGTAGGGGAGGATGCCGGACGGCGACACCGAGAAACCCTCGGCCGCGGCCGTGCGCCAGTCGATCGTCGCCAGCCTGTTGCCCAGCCCTCCTCCGGGCATCGGTCGGCAGGAACCATCTGCCCTGATAGATCGACTAGCATCCCTCGCCTGTACCGCCCGATGACGGCCGGCAAGACGGCAAGCCTGCCTTTACGCTCCCGTTACGCCTGAGCGCGGCTTTCGCTATGGAGCCGATACGCCGGTGAGGCGTAGGCCCGCTTCCGTCTCGATCTGATGGGAGCAACTCATGTTTGCCGATTTCGCCTACTTCGCCGGAGGTCTGCTGGGCTTTGTGCTCCTGTGGCTCTCCGTCAGCGCGGCGGGGAGGCTTCGTCGCCGCGCTGATCCTCGTCTACGCGGTGGCGGCACTGATCCGCCCCGAGAAGTTCTGAGGGCGACATGACCAACGATCTGTTGCAGTTCGTCCTCTACTGCGCGGCGCTGCTCGTCCTCGCCGTGCCCTTGGGCGCATACATGGCCGGGGTCTTCGCTGGCGGTCCCGCCTTCCTCACGGCGATCGAGCGGCCGATCTTCCGGCTGGCCGGCATCGATCCGGAGCATGGCCAGGGCTGGCAGGACTATGCGCTCGCCATGCTGGCCTTCAACGCCGCCGGCTTCGCACTGCTGTTTCTGATCCTCAGGTTCCAGGACGCGCTGCCCTTCAACCCCCAGGGTCTCCCCGGTCTCCCGGGTCACCTCGCCTTCAACACCGCGATCTCCTTCGTCACCAATACCAACTGGCAGAGCTATGGCGGCGAAACGACCATGAGCTACTTCAGCCAGATGGCCGGGCTGACGACGCAGAACTTCGTCTCGGCGGCGACCGGCATGGCGGTGGCCGCGGGCGTCGCGCGTGGGCTTGCAAGCAGGCAGGGCAAGACCATCGGCAACTTCTGGGCCGACATGGTGCGCTCGACCCTCTATGTCCTGCTGCCCATCTCCATTGTCCTGACCCTCGCGCTTGTCTGGCAGGGCGTACCGCAGACCCTGTCGGCCAACGTCGTCGCGACCACCCTCGAGGGCGGCGAGCAGACGATCGCGATCGGTCCGGTGGCCAGCCAGCTGGCGATCAAGCAGCTCGGCACAAATGGCGGCGGCTTCTTCAACGTCAACTCGGCGCATCCGTACGAGAACCCCACCGCGCTGAGCAACTTCCTCGAGATGCTGTCGATCCTCGTCATCTCGGTGGCCTTCTGCTTCACCTTCGGCCGCATGGTCGGGGACAAGCGGCAGGGCAGGGCCCTGTTCGCCGCCATGGGCGTACTCTTCCTCCTCGGCTTCGCTGGCATCTATGCCTCGGAAAACGCCGCTAACCCGCTCCACGCGGCCTACGTCGCCGAGGGTTCGGGCAACATGGAGGGCAAGGAAGTCCGCTTCGGGGTTCTCAACTCCGCGCTCTGGGCCGAGGCGACCACAGCTGCCTCCAATGGCTCGGTCAACGCCATGCATGACAGCTTCAACCCGCTTGGCGGCATGATCGCCATGCTCAACATCGAGCTCGGCGAGGTGATCTTCGGCGGCGTCGGCGTGGGGCTCACCGGCATGCTGCTGCTCGTCGTCGTCACCGTCTTCCTCGCCGGATTGATGGTCGGGCGCACGCCCGAATATCTCGGCAAGAAGATCGAGGCGCGCGAGGTCAAGCTGGCGGCTCTGACGCTGCTGATCATGCCCGTCGGCGTCCTCGCCTTCGCGGCGCTCGCCATAGTCACCGGCAACGCGCAGGCGAGCGTGCAGGATGCCGGGCCGCATGGCCTTACGGAACTGCTCTACGCCTACAGCTCGGCCACCGGCAACAACGGCTCGGCCTTCGCCGGCTTCACCGCCAATGTCGATTGGCACAACGCCTGGCTCGGCATCGCCATGCTGTTCGCCCGCTTCGGCTACATCATCCCCATCCTCGCCATCGCCGGCTCGCTCGGAGCCAAGAAGACTGCGCCGGCCTCCGCCGGGACCTTTCCGACGCACGGGCCGGTCTTCGTCACGCTGCTGGTCGCCACGATCCTCATCATCGGCGCCCTCACCTTCCTCCCAGTCCTTGCTCTCGGGCCGATCGCCGAATCTGTGTCGATCGCCGCCGGCCAGAGCTTTTGAGGCATATCGGAATGACCAAGGCCAAAACTGAAATCAGCCTCTTCGACGGCTCCATCCTGCGCCGCGCCGCGGGCCAGGCGGTACTGAAGCTCGACCCTCGCGGACTGATGCGGAATCCGGTGATCTTCGTCACCGCCCTGACTGCGCTCCTCGTGACCGTGCTCGTGATCCGGGATGCGGCGACGGGTGCGTCCAGCCTCGCCATCGGGATCCAGGTCGCCCTGTGGCTGTGGTTTACGGTGCTCTTTGCAACTTCGCCGAGGCGATCGCCGAGGGCAGGGGCAAGGCGCGCGCCGACGCCTTCCGCGCCACGCGCTCCACCACCCGGGCCAGGGTGCTGATGGACGCTTCGCGGCGGGACATAACAGTACCCAGGGACGCATCGGCTCTCGTCGAGGGCGATGTGATACTGGTCGAAGCGGGCGAGATTGTCCCGACTGACGGCGAGGTCATCGAGGGCGTCGCCTCGGTGGACGAAAGCGCCATCACCGGCGAGTCGGCCCCGGTGATCCGCGAGTCCGGCGGCGACCGCTCGTCCGTCACCGGTGGCACGCGGCTCGTCTCGGACTGGCTGGTGGTGAAGGTCACTGCCTCCCCCGGCAACACCTTCCTCGACCGCATGATCGCGCTGGTCGAAGGCGCGAGGCGGCAGAAGACCCCCAACGAGATTGCGCTCGACATCCTCCTCGCGGCGCTGACCCTGGTGTTCCTCTTCGTCGTCGTTTCGCTTCCGGTGTTTGCCCTCTGGAGCGGCACCGAGATTCCGGTGATCTACCTCGCGGCCCTCTTCGTTACGCTGATCCCGACGACGATCGGCGGCCTTCTGTCCGCCATCGGCATCGCGGGGATGGACCGGCTGGTGAAAGCCAATGTCATCGCCAAGTCCGGGCGTGCGGTCGAGGCGGCCGGCGACATTGACGTTCTGCTGCTCGACAAGACCGGCACCATCACCTTCGGCAACCGCATGGCGGACTCATTCGAGCCGGTGAGCGGCGTCACCGAGCACCAGCTGGCCGAGGCGGCCTACCTCGCCTCGCTGTCCGACGAAACGCCGGAGGGCAGGTCGATCGTCGACCTGGCGATGCGGAAGTTCAAGCTGAGGGGCGAGGCCGCCAAACGGGCGACCTTCGTACCCTTTTCGGCGCACAGCCGGATGTCGGGCGTAGACCTCGCCGATGGAACGGCCATCCGCAAGGGAGCCGCCGACGCCATGCTCAGGCATACTGGATCGGCCTTCCACCCCGAACTTGACGAGATCGTCCGCCGCATCGCTTCTACCGGCGGCACGCCGCTGGTGGTGGCGGAAGACACGCGCCTTCTTGGCGTCGTGCATCTGAAGGATGTGGTCAAGCCCGGCATCCGCGACCGCTTCGCCGACCTGCGCCGGATGGGTATTCGCACGGTGATGATCACCGGCGACAATCCGCTCACCGCCGCCTCGATCGCAGCCGAGGCAGGCGTCGACGACTTTCTCGCCGAGGCCACGCCGG
>JAEYZJ010000371.1 GCA_023430705.1 Pseudomonadota bacterium
AGCAGGACCCGCACAACAACATCGTGCGCACCACCATCGAGGCGCTGGCCGCCGTGCTCGGCGGCACGCAGTCGCTGCACACCAACTCCTTCGACGAAGCCATTGCCCTGCCGACGGAATTTTCCGCGCGCATCGCCCGCAACACGCAGCTGATCCTGCAGCACGAGAGCCGCGTCACAGATGTGGTCGATCCGCTCGGGGGCTCGTACTACATCGAGGCGCTGACGGCCGGCCTCGTCGAACGCGCCGGCGCCCTGATCGCCGAGGTGGAGGCGCAGGGCGGCATGACCGCGGCGGTGCAGGCCGGCACGCCCAAGCTCGAGATCGAGAAGGCCGCCGCGCTGCGCCAGGCCCGGGTCGATCGCGGCGAGGACGTCATCGTCGGCGTCAACCGCTACCGGCTCGAGAACGAGCAGCCGATCGTCATCCGCGAGATCGACAACCACAAGGTGCGCGACGAGCAGATCGCGCGGCTCGCCGATACCCGCCGCACCCGCGACCCCGACGCGGTGAGCGGCACCCTTGCGGCGCTCCGCGAGGCGGCCCGCACCGGGGGGAACCTCCTTGCCGCCAGCATCGAGGCGGCCCGGGCGCGCGCCACGCTGGGGGAGATATCGGCCGCGCTCGAGGCCGAGTTCGGCCGCCACTCCGCCGTCACCCGCGTCATTTCCGGCGTCTATGCGCAGAGCTACCACGACGACCCGCAATATGCCGAACTGCAGCGCCGCATCAGAGGTTTCGCCCAGGCCGAGCACCGCCCGCCGGCGATCTTCATCGCCAAGATGGGCCAGGACGGGCACGACCGGGGCGCCAAGGTGATCGCCACCGCCTTCGCCGACCTCGGTTTCGATGTCCACATGGGCGACCTGTTCGAAACGGCGCCTGAAGTGGCGGACCACGTGGCGGAACTGAAGGTCGACGCGGTCGGCGTCTCCTCGCTCGCCGCCGGGCACAAGACCTTGGTTCCCGAACTGATGGCGGAACTGCAGGGCAGGGGGCTGGGAGACGTCACCGTCATCGTCGGCGGCGTCATCCCCGAGCAGGACTACGCGTTCCTGCGCGAGGCGGGGGTCGCCGAAATCTTCGGCCCCGGCACCAATGTGCTCGAGGCGGCCTTCTCGGTGCTGAACCAGATCGAGGGAAGGCTTTCCAACCGATGATCGGTCGTCTGAACCACGTCGCCATGGTGGTGCCCGATCTCGCGGTGGCGGCGGCGAAGTACCGCGACCTGCTCGGGGCGGAGGTGCAGCCGCCGCGCCAGCTGCCCGAGCACGGCGTCACCGTCGTCTTCGTCGACCTCGAGAACACGAGGATCGAGCTGATGACCCCGCTCGGCGAGAACTCGCCGGTCGCGAAGTTCCTCGAGAACAATCCGTCCGGCGGCATGCACCACGTGTGCTACGAGGTGCCCGACATCGCGTCGTCGATCCGCACCATGGTGGAAGCCGGGGCGCGCGTGCTGGGCGACGGCAAGCCGAAGATCGGCGCCCACGGCCTGCCGGTGGTGTTCCTCCATCCCAAGGACTTCGACGGCACGCTGATCGAGCTCGAAGAGGTGAAGCCCGAACTGCAGCCGGCGTGAGGAGAGGGGACTTATCCCCTCCTGTTCCGGCGCCCCTATCCTTCGCGGCAAACATCGCGAGGGATGCCGTGACCACCAGCACACACCTGAGACTGCCCTTCATCAAGCCGACGCAGGCGCAAAAGCACATCACGCACAACGAGGCGCTCGAGGCGCTCGACATCCTGGCACAGCTTGCCGTGCTGGACCGGGACCTCGCGGCGCCACCCGCCAGTCCCACCCGGGGCGACCGCTACATCGTGGGTGCGAGCCCCACCGGCGCCTGGAGCGGCAAGGCCGACAAGGTCGCCGCCTGGAGCGGTGCGAAGTGGCTGTTCCACACCCCCCGGAGAGGCTGGCTCGCCTTCGTCATCGACGAGCAGGGCATCGTCGCCTTCACGGGCGTCGACTGGCAGCCGACGGTCGGCCTCAGCGGCACCGTGCCGATGCTGGGCATCAACGCCACGCCGGACACAACCAACCGCCTGGCGATCGCCGCCGAGGCGGTGCTGCTCACGCACGAGGCCGGTGACGTGCAGCTCAAGCTCGACAAGGACGGTCCCGGCAGCAGCGCGAGCCTGCTCTTCCAGACCGGGTTCTCCGGACGGGCCGAGATCGGAACGACCGGGGATGACAAGCTGCACCTCAAGGTGAGCCCGGACGGCTCGGCCTGGACCGAGGCGCTGGCCGTCGATGGCGCCGGCAGGGTGGGGATAGGAACGACGTCCCCCCTGGTGGCGCTGGACGTGGACGGGCCGATCCGCGTGAAGTCCCACACCGTCGCCGGCGTGCCCGCCGCCAGCGCGGGGGCGGGGCAGGTGATCTACGTCGCCGACGAGGCGGGCGGAGCGACCCTGGCCTTCTCGGACGGCGCGAACTGGCGCCGCGTGGCCGACCGGGCGGTGATCGGCTAGGGCCGCTTCCGGAGGCTCCGCATTCCCTCGCCCCTTCAGCTGTGCTAGGCGAGCGCCAGCAACGCCGAAGGGGCTGGATGGGCCGGATTCTCGCCAACGCATGGGCCGACATGGCTGCCGGGTACGCCCGGCGGCGGGTGTGGATCACCCTCGCCACCGAGGACATCGGCGACCAGCACCGGCGCACCACGCTCGGGCCGCTCTGGCTGCTGGTGAACTACTTCGCCTTTGCCGCCACCTTCATCTTTGTCTTCGCGCCGGCCCCATCGGCCGAGTTCGCGATCTATGTCGCGACCGGGCTCCTCGTCTGGAACTACATGAACGACTCCATCTCGCAGGCGGTGACGCTGTTCGAGCGCGAGCAGAGCTTCATCAAGGGCACCAACCTGCCGCTCTCGGCCTATGTGATGCGCGTGACGCTGCAGAACCTGATCCGCGGCGTCTATGCCGTGGTCGGCTGCGCCGTGATCCTCGTGCTGGCGCAGGTCGAGGTCACCCCGGCCTGGCTCTGGGCCGGGCTGGGGCTCGTCATCATCATCGCCTGCTCGCCCGCCGTGGTGGCGCTGTTCGGCTTTCTCGGCGTGTTCTTCCCCGACAGCCAGTTCGTCGTCACCAACCTGATGCGCGTCGCCATGTTCGCGACGCCCCTGTTCTGGACGCATGAGGGCGAGGGCGGAGTGCGGGGCGCGCTGTACTACTGGAATCCCTTCACCTATTTCCTCGACATGGTGCGGCAGCCGATCGTCGACGGTACGGTGAACTGGGACGCGTTCGGTGTCTCGCTCGCCTTCACGCTGGTGATCTGGATGCTCGCCGTGCTCCTGCTCGGCATCTATCGCCGCAAGGTGGCGCTGATCGTCTGATGGTCTCGATTCTCGCCCACGACCTGCGCCTCGTCTACGAAGTGCGCGAGCGGCTCTCGCTCCGCCCGCGCGACCGTCGCGTCACTCAGCAGACTGGCGGCACCATCAGCGGAGGCGGCAACCGCAGCTTCGTCACCGCGCTGGACGGGGTCAGTTTCGAACTGAAGGCGGGCGACCGCCTCGGGCTCGTGGGCGCCAACGGAGCGGGCAAGACCACGCTGCTCAAGGTGCTCTACGGCATCTACGAGCCGACCGGCGGGACGCT
Source organism: Pseudomonadota bacterium (assembly GCA_023430705.1). Lineage (GTDB taxonomy): Bacteria > Pseudomonadota > Alphaproteobacteria > Rhizobiales > Devosiaceae > Devosia_A. Next base: position 3,604 of record JAEYZJ010000371.1, read on the forward strand.
CGCGGTCAACGGACGGCTGGACGCGCTGTTCAACATCGACCTCGGTTTCCGGGCCGAGGCGACCGGGCGGCGCAATATCCTGCTGCGCGGCCTGATCAACGGCTGGAACGAGGACGAGATCGCGGCGAGGACCGAGGAGATCATCGCCTTTTCCGAGCTCGGGCAGTTCATCGACATGCCCTTCAAGAGCTACAGCCAGGGGATGGGCGCGCGGCTGGCCTTTGCCATCGCCACCACGCTCGAGCCGGAAATCCTGCTCATGGACGAGTGGATCGGCGCGGGCGATGCCGAGTTCCAGGCCAAGGCAGCGCGCCGCATGGACGAGCTGGCCGAAAAGGCCGGCATCATCATCCTCGCCAGTCACCAGCCGGACCTGATCGAGCGCACCTGCAACCGGGTGCTGGAACTCGAGCATGGCCGGGTGAAGCGGTTCGGGCCGGTCTAGCCGGGGGGACCGGAGCCTAGAGCAGCCCCGTCATCATCATCAGCTTCTGCCTCAGCGTGCCGTGGGTCATCGGTTCGCCGCGCGCGGTGACGAGCGCGTGGAACTCGGCGAACTCCTCCTCGGTGAGGAACGGCGCGAAGTTGCCGAGCTCGCCCGGCCCGTAGATCGAGCGCAGGACGAGGTCCAGCTTGATGATCGGCATCTGCAGGTACTGCGTCAGCAAGAGCGCGCCCCAGTGGATCTGGCTGCCCTGGAACACGTAGTCGAGCAGGTCCCGCTGCAGCTCGCGGCGGTACTGCGCGTTGAGGTCCTGCACCAGTTCCTCGGGCTTGAGCGGCACCGTGAGGCTGGCGCTCTCGAGCAGGGCGTCGCGTGACAGGGGCAGGGCGTCGCGCACCGGCTTGCGCGCCTCGTGCAGCAGGTTGCGGATCGGGTTCTGGCCCGAATAGTTGGCCGGCATCTGCGAGGCGGAGCTGGCGATCTCGCGCCAGCTGGCGCGGTTGAGCGCCGCGTCGAGCCGCTGCAGCGAGTAGATGACGTTCGGGCGCACCTTGATCGTCTGTTCGACCAGCCGGCTGAGCGCCGCCTCGCCGCGCCAGATGACGTAGGGCCGGATTTCGGTCGAGCGGTAGTCCTGCCAGTACTCGCGGAAACGCGGGTCGGCGATCACCTGCGGGCCGAAGCTCAGGGCGTAGCTGCCGACATGGTGGCTGATCTCGTGGTTCTCGCTGGCGCCGACGAAGTCGCCATCGCTGACCATCGCCGAGAAGAACTCGCGCAGGCCGCGCCGGGCGTAGAAGATGCTGTCGTTGAGCAGCATCAGGCGCTCAGGGGCATGCCTGTCGAGCACATGCAGCACGCCGCGCCGGTAGCCGCCGAAATCGCGGCCGAAGTTGCGGCGCTGGATGAAGCTGTGGAGGTAGGGCTTCAGCCGCTCGAGCTCGCTCGCCGGCAGCGGCAGGTTGCTGACCGCGACGACGTTGACCCCGAGCTCGCTCAGCACGGACACCGCCTGCACGATGTTCGCCGGCAGCGTGTAGCGCTGGTAGAGGTGGAACACGCAGAACGTGCCGCCCTCCGCGTCCGAGAAGCGCTCGATCGACACCACGTCGCCCTGCCGCCTGAGGCGGAGCGCGGTGATCCAGTCGGCGATGATCAGGCCCGGCATCAGCAGGGCGCGGACCAGCATCCGCAGGAACGGGAACAGGACCTGGCGGACAAACAGTCGGATAATGTTCAAGATGGTCCTGTCAGTTGAACAGCTCGGCTCGGTCGATCCCCGGCGCTTCGGCATCCTTGGCCGAGACGATGGGCGCCACGGTCAGCGGCCATTCGATGGCCAGCGCCGCATCGTCCCACTTCAGCGAGCGCTCGCTCGGAGAGTGCCAGAAATCCGTGGTTTTGTAGAGGAACTGGGTATCGTCCTCAAGGGCAAGGAATCCGTGGGCGAACCCCGGCGGTATCCAGAGCTGCCGCCGGTTGGCGGCGCTGAGCTCGACCCCGGCCCATTTGCCGAAGCCGGGCGAGCCGCGCCGGATGTCGACCGCGACGTCGTAGGCGGCGCCGGACACGACGCGCACGAGCTTGCCCTGCGCATGCGGTTCGAGCTGGTAGTGCAGCCCCCGGACCACGCCCTTGCGGCTGATCGACTGGTTGTCCTGCACGAACTGCCCGGTAAAGCCGGTGGCTTCGCGGAACACCCGGTCATTGAAGCTCTCGAAGAACGCGCCCCGCTCGTCGGCGAAGACGCGCGGCTCGAACGTGACGAGCCCCTCGAGGTCCAGCTTCACGATGTTCATCAGACGCGCCCCTCCCGCAGGATCTGCAGCAGGTACGTTCCGTAGCCGCTTTTCTTGAGCGGCTCGGCCAGCCTTTCGAGGGCCTCGTCGTCGATCCAGCCGTTGCGCCAGGCGATTTCCTCGGGGCAGGCGACCTTGAAGCCCTGCCGCTTCTCCAGCGTGGCGATGAACTGGCCCGCCTCGAGCAGGGAATCGTGCGTACCGGTGTCGAGCCAGGCAAAGCCGCGCCCCATCAGCTCGACGCTGAGTTGCCCCTGCTCGAGGTAGATCTGGTTGAGATCGGTGATCTCGAGCTCGCCGCGCGCCGACGGCTTGAGGCTGCGTGCGAGTTCGACCACCTCGGAGTCGTAGTAGTAGAGGCCGGTCACCACGTAGTTGGATTTCGGCGTCTGCGGTTTCTCCTCGATCGACACGGCCTTGCCGAGCGCATCGAACTCGACGACGCCGTAACGGCCCGGATCGTTGACGTGATAGGCGAACACGCTGGCGCCGAAGGGACGCTTGTCGGCCTTCGACAGCAGCGCGCTGAGGTCGTGACCGAAGAAGATGTTGTCGCCGAGGATCAGCGTCGAGGAGCGGTCGCGCACGAAGTCGGCGCCCAGGACAAACGCCTGCGCCAGCCCGTCGGGGCTCGGCTGCACGATGTAGCTGAACGACATGCCCCACTGGCTGCCGTCCCCGAGCAGCATGCGGAAGCGCGGCAGGTCCTCGGGGGTGGAGATCACCAGCACCTCGCGGATGCCGCCATGCATCAGCGTCGACAGCGGATAGTAGACCATCGGCTTGTCATAGACCGGCAGCAACTGCTTGGAGACCGTCAGCGTCGCCGGATGGAGGCGCGTGCCTGCGCCGCCGGCCAGTATGATGCCGCGCCGTTCCGTCATGTCGTGCCCCCGGGCAGTATGGTGTCGAGCGTGCCCGTCACGTCGGTCTTCCAGTCCGGAAAGTCGATGGCGAGGGCGTCGCGCAGCTTGAGCGTGGAGAGCCGCGAGTTGAGCGGCCGCCGGGCAGGGGTGGGGAAGGCCGAACTCGGCACCGGCAGCACGCGCTCGGGCGTCGTCCTGAGGGGCACGCCGCGTGCGATGGCCTCGCCGATGGCGAAACGGGCATAGCCGTTCCACGTCGTCTCCCCCGCCGCCGCGAGGTGGTAGATGC
>JAEYZJ010000030.1 GCA_023430705.1 Pseudomonadota bacterium
GAAGTTCACCAAGCAGATCGCCTTCAACGTCATCCCGCACATCGATGTGTTCATGGAGGATGGCTACACGAAGGAAGAGTGGAAGATGGTCGCCGAGACCAAGAAGATCCTCGATCCCAAGATCAAGGTGACTGCCACCTGTGTGCGCGTGCCCGTGTTTGTGGGCCACTCCGAAGCGATCAACCTCGAGTTCGAGAATCCCATTTCCGCCGACGAGGCGCGTGACGCGCTGCGCGAGGCCGACGGTATCAGCGTGATCGACAAGCGCGAAGCCGGTGGTTACGCGACGCCGGTTGAGGCGGTGGGGGAGTATGACACCTTTGTCAGCCGCATCCGCGAGGACGTTACCGTCGAGAACGGGCTCGCGATGTGGGTGGTGTCGGACAACCTGCGCAAGGGCGCCGCGCTCAATACCGTGCAGATCCTCGAGACGCTGATTGCGCGCAACCTCGTGGAGAGGAAGGCGGCGTAAAGGGCCGTCTCCTCGCGCCCTTGGGGCGCGATCCTGGAGCCAGAGCATGTCCCCGCGCGACCTGATCCTCGCCCTCTGCGTCGTCACCGTGTGGGGCGTGAACTTCGTCGCCATCCGCTGGGGCGTGGACGAGGTCGCGCCGCTGCTGATGACGGGGCTGCGCTACCTCCTCGCGGCGGTGCCGGCGGTGTTCTTCATCCGGCGGCCCGCCACCTCCTGGCGTATCCTGATCGCGTACGGGCTGGCCATCGGCGTGGCGCAGTTCGGGCTCCTGTTCATGGCGATCAAGCTCGGCATGCCGGCCGGCCTGAGCTCGCTGGTGATGCAGCTTCAAGCCTTCTTCACCATCGGGCTCGCTGTGCTGATACTGGGGGAACGACCGAGCCCGCTGCAGTGGATCGGCGCCGCCATCGCCTTCGCCGGTATCGGGCTGATAGGCCTCGACCGGCTCGAGGGGGCGGCTCTCACGCCTTTGCTGATGACGATTGCCGCTGCCTTCTTCTGGGGCGTGGGCAACATCATCACCAAGCGGGCGGGCAAGGTCGACATGCTGGCTTTCGTCGTCTGGTCCGCGCTGGTGCCGCCGCTGCCGATGCTGGCGCTTTCGCTGATCTTTGAGCCCGGTGCGATCCCGGCAGCAGCCGCGAACCTGACTTGGCTCGGTGGCGGTTCGCTGCTCTTTATCGCATATGCCTCGACGCTGTTCGGCTATGGTGTGTGGTCGATGCTGCTGTCACGCTATCCCGCCGGGCTTGTCGCGCCATTCTCGCTGCTGGTGCCGATCGCCGGCATGGGCAGCGCCGCGCTGCTGCTCGGGGAAACCATCAGCGCGTTCGAGATCGGCGGCAGCGTGCTGGTCTTTGCGGGCCTGCTGGTCAATGTCCTTGGTCCGCGCCTCGTCAAGCGAGCGGCCACATGATCACGCTCCGGCCTGCCGACCCTCGGGACACGGCAGCGATCGGGCGGCTGTTTTCGATGTCGCGCCGGCTCCTGACTTTCCTGCCGGAACTTCACACGCCGGAGGAAGACCTGGCCTTCATCGCAGGCGAGATCATTCCCCGTTATCGCATCACGGTGGCGCTGCGCGACGGAGTGCTTGCGGGCTACATGGCCGAGGGACAGCAGTGGATCGAGCAGCTCTACCTGCTGCCGGACGCTCGTCGCAGTGGCCTTGGCTCCACCCTTCTCAGGAACGCGCAGTCGCGGCAGGATCGGCTCGAACTCTGGTGCTTTGCCCAAAACGCGCCGGCCCGCGCATTCTACGAGAAGCACGGCTTCGTCCCGCTCTACGAGACCGACGGTGCCGGGAACGAGGCCGGGGCCCCGGATGTGCGCTACCGGTGGGATCGATCCGGTGGCACATAAAGCAGAAGGCGGTCCGGTGGGCCGCCCTTCGATCAATTGATCGCTCCCTTCTTGGTCCGGGGCGTTCCGGACCTAAAGGCTCCGCCGCGGCCGGGGGCTAGACTTCGGGCCGGTAGAAATCGCCTTCGTCGTTCATCACCCACAACTCGCCCGTCGAGATGTCGAACCAGGCGCCGTGAATGGCGAGCTTACCCTCTTCCTCAAGCCGCCGAACGTAGGGGAAGGTCCTGAGGTTGGCGATGGAGTTCCGGATGGAGAAGCGCTCCAGCATGGTCTGGCGCTCCTTGTTGGTCAGCAGGGCGTATTTCGATACCGCTTCGGCGACAGGGGCCAGCATCGACATCCATTTGCCGATGAAATCTCCCTGGGCCAGTGGCCCGGGCTCGGGAGCGAGTGCGGCCTGAATGCCGCCGCAGCGGCCATGGCCCATCACCAGGATGTTGGAAATCTCGAGCGCGTTGACGGCGAACTCGATTGCAGCCGAGGTCCCGTGCTGGCCGCCATCGGGCTGGAAGGGCGGGACCAGGTTGGCCACGTTGCGCAGTACGAACATCTCGCCGGGCCCGGCCGAAAAGATGGTCTCGGGGGCCGCGCGACTATCGCAGCAGGCAATGATCATGGTGGTTGGAGACTGGCCCTTATCGGCCAATTCCCGGTAACGGCCCTGTTCAGGGTCGTAACGGTCGGACATGAACGACTTGTAGCCGTCGAGCAAAAATGCTGGAAACCGATCCATGTCGCTGCGCTTAGCTGTTTGTAGCGGCATTTTCAATCGCCCACATTATGGGCTTGGGGGCCCAGGAGTATTGCATGATCGTTTATCGTTTCCTCTCCGGAGAGGACGACTCTAGCTTTTGCCACAAGGTAACGAAGGCGCTCAGTGAGGGTTGGGTGCTCCACGGTTCTGTCAGCTATGCGTATGACGCAACGGACAAGAAGATGAAGTGCGGCCAGGCGGTCACCAAGGTGGTACCGGACCAGCCCTACGATCCGGACAAGAAACTTACCGACTACGCGTGACATAGTCGTCTGCGCGGGGTTTGCATCCCGCGCAGACTTGACGCTGCGGGCAGCCCAGTCCCCGACCCGTTCGGGAACCAAGCGAGCCTAAAGTATGCCGCCGAGGCGTACATGCTGCAGCAGCATGATGGTCTTGGCATCCGCAATCTCGCCGGTCGCGATCATGCCCAGGGCTTCGTCGAAGCCGAGTTCCAGCACCTCGATGTCTTCTCCTTCATGCTCCAGCCCGCCCCCGGAGGAACGCTGCGTGGCGGCGTCATACTCGCCGATAAAGAGGGAGAGCTTCTCGGTGACCGAACCGGGGCTCATGTAGGCCGTCATCACCAGTTCCACATCGTGCACCTGGATGCCCGATTCCTCCTCCGCCTCCTTGCGGGCAGTCTCGGCCGGCGTGTTGCTGTCGAGCTTGCCGGCCACGACCTCGATCAGCCAGCCCGGCTCGCCGTGCGCGTATACCGGATAGCGGAACTGGCGGGTGAGGATCACGCTGCGCCGAGCCCGGTCGTAGAGCAGGATTCCCGCGCCGTCCCCGCAATCATAGGTTTCTCGCACCTGGCGCTGCCACTCGCCGCTGGAACGCCGCAGTTCCAGTGTGGTCTTGCGGACCAGACCCCAGTTGTCCGAGAGCACCACCTGATCGATGATCCGCACCCTGCTGTCCACGCCATCACTCCTCACGCTGGAACTCCAGCTCATGCCACGCGTTGCTGAACCCGATGTGAATGCCGGCTTCACGGCAGGGCAAGCCAGCCGGAGCTAGACACAACGCCAAGCAGCGGAACCCGGAGCCGACCTCCAGCCGGGCGCCCGCACCAAGGACGAAAGATGGACCAGTTCGCAGCACGACTTTTCAAGCCTCTCGCGCAATGGGAGTGGCGGGAGAAGTCCGAGCGGAGTGCTCCTGCCGGGCGGCCAACGCCGCCATCGGTACTTTCGTCCGCCACGATCGTGTCGCCCCACCGCAGCGCGCGGGTGCTGAGCCTCCTGCTCACGCTCGAAGCGCTGCGGGGTGCGCCCGATGTGCTCGACAGCCCGGATCGTGCGTAGAACCAAAAGCCCAATCACGCGCATAAGCAGAGCCTTTGACCTTCCGGCAAAGCGCCGCTAGAAGTCTCGAACCATTCCAAACTGGACCGCCCGCCGCCCTTCCTCTGGCGGGCCAAGGCGCGAGACGAGTATGGCTCCCACTTCACGGCCGCTTTCGCCGCATCTGTCGATCTATCGCTTCACCCTCACCATGACGATGTCGATCGTCCACCGTGCGACCGGCGTCGCGCTCTATGGCGGCACGCTGCTGCTGGTGCTGTGGCTGGTGGCGGCGGCTGTCGGCGGCGGCTTCTTCGATATTGTCACCTGGCTTTTCGGCACGTGGTTCGGGCAGCTCGTCCTGTTCGGCTATACATGGGTGCTGTTCCACCACATGCTGGGCGGCGTACGGCACTTCGTGTGGGACCTTACGAAGGCAATGGACCCGGCCGGCCGCGAGCTTATCGTGCGGCTGCAGCTCGCTGCCTCGATCCTCCTGACGCTCGTCGTCTGGGCAATCTTGGTGTGGTTCAAATGAGCGCTGCAAAACCAACCCGGGCGCAGGTCCAGGCGCCTTCCACCCACTACGGCAACGGCAAGGCGTCCACCCGTCACTTCATCCTGCAGCGCGTGACGGGTGCACTGAACATCCTGTTCACCCTGTTCATCGTCTGGTTCGTCGTCAGCCTCGCCGGCCGCGCGCCGTCCGAGATGATCGAGCTCGTGCGCAGCCCGTTCGTCGCAGGCGCGCTGGCGCTGCTGGTGATCAATGTCTCGATGCACATGCGCAACGGCATGCGCGACGTGATCGAGGACTATTTCGAGAAGGGCGAACATGGCGGGGCCATGCTGGCGAACAACGCCTTCGTCGCCTTCTTCCTGGTGGTGGCGCTCGGCGCCATCGCGAAACTCGTCTTCTGGGGTTAGCCGAATGGCCGCTTACGAGATCATCGACCACGAATTCGACGTGGTCATCGTCGGTGCCGGCGGCGCTGGCCTGCGCGCTACCCTCGGCATGGCGGAGCAGGGCCTGAACACGGCCTGCATCACCAAGGTGTTCCCCACGCGCTCGCACACCGTCGCCGCGCAGGGCGGCATCGCCGCCTCGCTTGGCAACATGGGGCCGGACAGCTGGCAGTGGCACATGTACGACACCGTCAAGGGGTCGGACTGGCTGGGCGACAACGACGCCATGGAGTACCTCGCCCGCGAGGCCCCCGCGGCGATCTACGAACTCGAGCACTACGGCGTGCC
>JAEYZJ010000046.1 GCA_023430705.1 Pseudomonadota bacterium
GCCGCAGGGTCGTCAGAAAGCGAAACGGGTTCCCGCCGACGCGCACGGCCGGCCCGGTCGAAGCCGGGTCGGCCGTGGTGTCAGCCGCAGAGCTGACACCGGGCATTTACTGGACGTTGGCCCCGACCACGCTGTCCCACTGGGTGGTGATCACTTCCTTGGCCGCGGCCTGCTCATCGAGCGTGGGGAAGATGGCCTTGGCGTAGGCTTCGGCCGGCGGCAGCTTGTCGAGCAGATCCTGAGGGATCTTGCCGTTGGCGGCGAGGTCGTTGAAGCGGATCGGGTGGCAGTAGCCGGCGAGGAATCCCAGCTGGCCCTCGTCCGAGTACAGATACTCCATCCAGAGCTTGGCAGCGTTCGGGTGGGGCGCATAGGCCGAGATGGCCTGTATGTAGACACCGGCGACCACCGCATCGGTTGGCACCACGACGTCGGCAGCCGGGTTGCCGGCGAAGCCGTCGCGCCAGCTCAGCGCGTTGTAGTCCCAGGCCACCACGATCGGCGTCGTGCCCTGCGCAACCGAGGCTGCCTTACCTATCACGGGGACGAAATTACCGGCCTTGTTGACCTCGGAGAAGAATTGAAGACCCGCTTCACCCGCGGCCTTGGCGTCGGCCGCGCCGCTCGCAAGGCCGGCGGCATAGACGGCCTGGATGGCCTGGTTGGAGGCGCGTGGATCGCCGGCGAGGGCGACCGAGTTCGCGTAGTCGGGCGACTTGAGGTCGGCCCAGTTGGCGGGCGCCTTCGACACGAGGTCGGTGTTCACGAGGAAGGAGAGCACGCCGTAATAGTCGCCATACCAGTAGCCCTCGGCGTCCTTGGCGGAGTCGGGGATCGTGTCCCAGGTCGCGACCTTGTAGGGCTGGATCAGGCCTTCGTCCTTGGATGAGGGGCCGAAGCTCAGGCCGACGTCGATCACGTCCGGAGCCTGGGGGCCGGTATTGCCCTTGTTGGCCTTGATCGCCTCGATCTCGTCGGCCGAACCCGCGTCGGGGTTCAGCTCGTTGATGGTGATGCCCGGATACTTCGCCTTGAAGGCGTCGATGATCGCCCCATAGCCGCACCAGTCGTGCGGTAGTGCGATGGTCGTCAGCTGGCCCTCGGCCTTGGCGGCCTCATACAGCGCGTCGAGATCGGTCTGCGCCGTGGCCGACAGGGTCGACGCAGCGAGGGCTACGACCGAAACCGAAGCGACGAGCGCGTTCTTGAGGATCATTGATCAGTCTCCCTGGAATTCTGGCTTGTCCTGGCCCGAAGAAGCCCCAAAGCCGCGCTCTGCCTATTTTGGGCGCGTGACAGGCGCATGACATCCGCCCCAAGCGGCTGCGATCGCTGCACAGGCACAACTGTTGCCAATCCCGCAACAGCGGCATTCGCGACTACCGGTGCCCCTTCCGCAGCCGTTTGTAACGCTTCCGACAGTGCCTGTTTTGACCGAACAAGTCGAGATGCAGACGTGGGGCGCGAAATAGTCCTTAGAGCCGTTCCAAACTTGGTCGATATTTCTTGAACGTTATTATCAACTTTGATAGGCCGCCGCCGATGGACGCAATGTCCCCCCGGAGGTCTCCCATGAAGACGATCAGCACGCTCGCGCTCTCCATCGGCATCGCGACGACCATGGGCGCTGGCCTCGCCACCGCTGCCGCGCCGAGCGTAGACGCCATCCTCGACACTTATGCCGACATCGCTCTCGCCGGTTACGAGGACGCGCTGGCGACCGCCAGGGTGCTGGACACAGCGACTGACGCGCTGATCGCCAATCCGTCGGAAGAGACACTCAACGCGGCGCGCGAGGCATGGAGGGCTTCGCGCCCCAGCTACCAGCAGACCGAAGCATTTCGTTTCGGCAACGCCATCGTCGACGAGTGGGAGGGCAAGGTGAATGCCTGGCCCCTCGATGAGGGCCTCATCGACTACGTCGATGCCAGCTACGGCAGCGAGAGCGACGCGAACGGGCTCTACACGGCAAACGTTATCGCCAACAGCACGATCACCATCGACGGAACCGAAGTCGATGCTAGCGAGATCACCCCGTCCTTCCTGCAGGACACGTTGCAGGAGGCGGGAGGCATCGAGGCCAATGTGGCGACTGGCTACCACGCCATCGAGTTCCTGTTGTGGGGGCAGGATCTCAACGGGACCGAGGCGGGAGCGGGGAGCCGGCCGTTCACCGACTATTCCACCGAGGCTAATGCTGCGCGGCGCGCGCAGTATCTCGATGCCGCGACCGACCTCCTCGTCACCGATCTCGAGGAGATGGTGGCAAACTGGCAGGATGACGGCGCGGCTCGCACGGCGCTGGCCGGGGGCGGGGTCGCTGCCATTCTCACCGGCATGGGGTCGCTGTCCTTCGGGGAACTGGCCGGCGAGCGCATGAAGCTGGGCCTCCTGTTGCACGATCCGGAGGAGGAGCACGACTGCTTTTCCGACAATACGCACGCATCGCACCTCTATGACGGCATCGGCATCCGCAACGTCTATCTCGGCAGGTACGTCCGCACGGATGGAACGGTGGTCGAGGGGCCGTCGATCGCGGCGCTGATCGCCAGCCGGGACGCGGCGCTCGACACCGAGATCAGGGCGCAACTCGACAATTCCGTCGCCACGCTGCAGGCAATTGCGGATCGCGCGGAGGCGGGCGAGGCCTATGACCAGCAGATTGGCGAGGGCAATGCTGAAGGCAATGCGGCGGTGCAGGCAGCGATCGACGCGCTGATCGCGCAGACGCGCAGCATCGAGCGGGCCGTGGCGCTACTCGAACTCGACGACGCCGTGACCATCGAGCAGTCGGACAGCCTCACCAATCCGGACGCGGTCTTCGAGTAAGCGCCGGTTTTTCCATAGAATTATCGGCGGGACGGGTGGACAGAATCCGATCCGCCCACTTTGATCCCGGTTATGGCCGGGAAGCCTAGAGTGCGAGACATGCACAAGCGCTTGACCGTTTTCCTGGTCATAACCTTTCTCGCGGGTCTCGCCGTCGCAGCCGATGGCGAGACCCGTTCCGACTTGACGGCAGAAGACCAGGAGCGTGTCGCGCGGGTGACGGCTCCAGCGACCAATTTCGACAGGCCCGAAAACTTCGAGCAGTTGCCCGCCGGCAAGGCCACGGTCAGGAAGCGCGTCAATCAGGACATCTTCTCGTTCCCTTCGGCCAATCTCGGCTTCGAAGAGGAAGAGAAGTTCAGGCTGGGCAATGCGCTCTTCCGCAAGCTCTGGGTGTCGGCCCCGAGCTCGACGCAGGCGTCGGACGGGCTGGGTCCGCTGTTCAATGCGCGGGGCTGCCAGAACTGCCACCTGAAGGACGGACGCGGGCATGCGCCGGCAGGTCCGGCCGACGACGCGGTTTCGATGTTCCTCAGGCTGTCCGTGCCGGCGCATACAGATGCGGAAAAGCAGGCGTTGGCGGACGGGACGATGACGGTGATTGCCGACCCGACCTATGGCACGCAGCTGCAGGATTTCGCGGTGCCGGGCATCAGGGCCGAGGGCCGGTTGACGATCAGCTATTCCGACCAGCCCGTGACACTGGGCGACGGCACCGTGGTAGTGCTGCGCCGTCCCGCCTATGCCGTCACCGACCTCGGCTACGGGGCGATGGCGGAGGACGTGATGCTGTCACCGCGCGTGGCGCCGCAGATGATCGGGCTCGGCCTGCTCGAGCAGGTGCCCCCGGGCGACATCCTCGCGCGGGCCGATCCGGCCGATCGCGACGGCGACGGGATTTCGGGCCGACCGAACACGGTGGTCGACGGGGAGACCGGGCAGCGGATGATCGGCCGCTTCGGCTGGAAGGCCGGGTCAGCGACGATCCGGGCCCAGTCGGCCGACGCCTTCGCGGGGGACCTCGGGATATCGACCCCACTGGTGATGAAGCCGCATGGCGACTGCTCGGCGGAGCAGACCGAGTGCCTCGCCGCGCCGACGGGAGAGCAGGCGCGACTGGGGTCGGGCGAGGCGCCGGACCCGGTGCTCGATCTCGTGACCTTCTACGCGCAGAACCTGGGTGTGCCGCAGCGACGCGGCGTCGAGGACCCCGCGCTGCTGCGTGGCAAGGCCGCGTTCTACGGTGCCGGATGCATGGCGTGCCACACGCCGAAATATGTGACCTCGCGGGAGGCGCCGACGCCGGCGCACCGGTTCCAACTGATCTGGCCCTACACGGACCTGCTGCTGCACGACATGGGCGAGGGGCTGGCCGACCACCGGCCGGAGGGAGACGCGGACGGCTACGAGTGGCGGACGCCGCCACTGTGGGGCATCGGGTCATGATGGGCGGGCGCGGAACCTGACCGAGGCCATCCTGTGGCACGGCGGGGAGGCGCAGAATTCGCGTGACGCCTTCGCCGCCATGCCGAAGGCGCAGCGCGAGGATCTGCTGAAGTTCCTGGAGTCGCTCTGATGCGCCTGTTGCTTGCCCTGCTCGTCGGATTGCTGGCAACCCCCGCGGCGGCGCAGCTCCATCCTACGGCGCGGGCGGTGATCACCGACGCCATCGACAAGGCGATCCGGCCCGGCTTTGCGAGCTTTGCCGCCTATGCGCACGAGATGAACGAGCGGGTGGACGAACTCTGCGACGCCCCCTCCGACGACCGTCTTGCGGTGGTGCGCGAGACGTTCGCCGATGTCGTGACGTCGTGGGCGCGCATCGAGTTCTACCGCTTCGGGCCGCTGATGGTGGACAACCGCAG
>JAEYZJ010000103.1 GCA_023430705.1 Pseudomonadota bacterium
CCAGCGGCCGGTAGCGCGTCAGCCACTCCTCGACCGTGTCGTAGGGCGGCCAGCGATAGGATCCGTCGGGCTCGAGCGGCGCCCAGTTGAGCCATTCGTGCAGGCCGACGCCGCGCTTGAGCTCGAGCGGGGCGGCGTGGGCCGCGACCGTGGACAGCAGAACGAGCAGCGACAGCAGCAGGCGGCGCATCGGCGGAATCTCCTCACGAGATCACGACGTTAACCGCCTGATACGAAAGGCGAGTTTCGGCCGCACCGAAATCCTCCGGCATGGTGTATCAGACGTCAAAACGCGGGACGACGAATGAAGCTCGGCTGGTACATCAACCGCCTGCGCAGCATGGAGCCGGCCGAAGTGATGCACCGCTTCGGCGAGGCGGCCCTGAGGCGCGCCTCGCGCGGCCGGCACGAAGGCTGGGAACGCTACCCTGCCCCCGCCAGCCTCGCACCGATCCCGGGCCTGCGCGACCGGCTCCACCTCGCTCCGCCCGAGCTGCGGCAGGCCATCGCGGCGGCCGCTGACGCGACCCTCGCGGGACGCTTCTCGGCCCTCGGCCGCGACTGGCCGCCACGCGACCCGGCCGCGCTCTTTCCCCCCGAACTGTGGCGGCTCGACCCCGTGACCGGTGCCCTGTGGCCCGGGGCCGACACCTACTGCTTCGATATCGACTTCCGCCACGGCAGGACGCACGGCGACATCAAGTATGTGTGGGAGCTCAACCGGCTGCAGTTTCTCGTGCCGCTGGCCGCCGAGGCGGCGCTCACCGGCCGGCGAGAGGCGCTGGCCGCGATCGAGGCGGCCATCCTGAGCTGGCACGCCGCGAACCCGCCCTTTCGCGGCATCGGCTGGGCCTCGGGCATCGAGGTCGCCCTGCGCGCCATCAGCCTCGTGCTCGTCGCGAGCCTCGCCGGCCCGCAGCTGTCGCGTGAGCCGATGTGGCGGATCGGCGAAATCCTCGCGGCCAGCGCCTTCTGGCTGCCGCGCTATCCCTCGAAGTTCTCGTCGGCGAACAATCATCTCGTCGCCGAACTCGCGGGCGAGTACGTGCTGGCCCACGCGCTGGGTGAAAGCCCCCGCCACCCGGAAGCCGGCCTCGTGGCCGAAACCCTGCGCCAGATCCTGCCCGACGGCGCGCCGGCCGAGCAGACGCCGACCTATGGCGCCTTCAGCGCCGAGTTGATCCTGATGTGCGCCGCGATCGGCGAGGCGACCGGTCATCCCTTGCCGCGCGCCGCGCTCGACCGGCTCGCCGCCTTCGCCGCCTTCGTCGGCACGCTGGGCAGGCCCACGCCCGGCTATGGCGACGACGACGAGGGGCGCATGCTCTCCCTCGGGTCCGAGCCTGACTATGCCGCCTCGATTGCCGCCGCCATCGCCGGTTTTCTCGGTCGCCCCGGCCCCACCGCACCGGCCGCGGACCTGCGCAGCGTCCTGTTCGGCACTCCGCCACAGCAGGTCGCCGCCCCGGCCGGCCTCTCCACCTTCGCGGACGGCGGACTCAGCATCTGGCACGGACGCTGCAACGGGCGCGCCGCGCGCTTGACCTTCGACCACGGTCCGCTCGGCTACCTCTCGATCGCCGCGCACGGCCACGCTGACGCGCTGGCGCTGACCCTCACGCTCGACGGCATCCCCGTGCTGGTCGATCCCGGCACCTACCTGTACGGTTCCGGCGGCCCCTGGCGCAGCTGGTTCCGCTCCACGCCCGCCCACAACACGCTGAACATCGATGGCGCGAGCCAGTCGATCATGTCGGGTCCGTTCAACTGGTCGGCCAAGGCCACGGCGCGGCTCACCGAATCGGTCCTCGAACCCCAGCCGGGCCTGCGCGGCAGCCACGACGGCTATCTCGGACGCTTCGGCCGCATGACCGAGCGCACGATCGCGCTCGCGCCCGGCGCCATCACGGTGACGGACCGGCTGGTTGGCGGCCCGGCGCGCGTCGCCGAGGTCGTGTTCCAGCTCGCCGCCGGCCTCGAGGCCGGGATCGAGGGGAGCGCAGTGACCATCCGGCGCGGCGCCGAGCCCCTGCTCCGCCTCGATTTCCCCGCCACGGGCACGCTCACGGCGCGCACCGGAGAGGATCGCGTCGACGGCGGCTGGGTCTCGCCCCGCTTCGGCGACAAGCGCGCGGCAACCCGCCTTGCCTGGCGCGGGCCCGTCGGTGAAGACGGCGTTGCCACCCGGCTTGCACCACTTGCAGCAAGCCACCCGAACGGCGCTTGACACCTCCCCCCGCCAAACCTAAGAAGGCGCCGCGCAGTGCGCCCCGCCGGCCGGTCCCAACGACCAGCCCGCACCAGGGGCGGAGTAGCTCAGTTGGTTAGAGCAGCGGAATCATAATCCGTGTGTCGGGGGTTCAAATCCCTCCTCCGCTACCAGATCCCCCATGAAACGCCTGGACTGTGCAGCCTGCTGGGACGGAAGCCGTCAGTCGGCGGGCTGGGCGCCGCCGCGGGTAGCGGGCTTTCTTGTTGGCTGCTGCGTGAGCCTGGCGATGGCGGACTCGCCGGCGTTCAACGTGTAGGTGCGCAGGATTGCCTCGGCCGCGGCGGCATTGCGGGCCTCGATCTGGTGCATGAGCTTGCCGAACTGCTCGATACTGTTGTCGATCTGGCCCGGCTGGCTCATCGAGATGTTGCGGAGCATGTTGATGCGCGACAGCAGTTGGTCGTACATCTCGGCGCCGACCTGATTGTCCGCGACCTGCACCATATGGCCGAGGAAGCGGGTAGAGATCTCGATCAGCCTGCCCTTGTCGTGCTGCTGGCCTGCGACACGCAGATCCTCGAAGATGCGCCGCAGCGTTGCGAGCTGCGCCTGGTCGGCCACCCGGATGAATTCGCGCAGGAACAGGGCTTCGAGTTCGGCGCGGATGGCATAGATTTCACGGACCTTGCGCGGCGTCAGCCGCGCCACGCTCGGCCCCCGATGCGCCGCGACCTCGATCAGCCGCTCGGCCCGAAGGTCCCGGATGACCTCGCGGATCACCGTCCGGCTGACCTCCAGAGCCTCGCACAGCTCCCTCTCCACCAGCCGGGTACCGGGTTCGATCTTGCCCTCGACGATCGCGTTGCGAACGATCGCGAGTGCCTGTTCCCGCATCAGCCTGCTTCGGGGACGAGGCTGAAAGTAGTCCAGCAGATGGCCCTGATCCCGCAGCGAAGCATCGTCGGTCGAACGTACCGTCTTGTTCTGGAATGCATTTCTCAAGTCCGACATTTCGTCCTCGCGTCGCCTGCGCCGATAGCTGCCCGATAGGCAGCGAGAGGTCAATCCGCACAAAAACTAAGCAAACACCAAACGTGCCTACCCATACCGCATAGGCCTATTGACGGACGAAAAATCAGGGTGTTAGCATCAGCATTGTCATACAATCTTGATCTCTGGAAGGGGCTTGGTGGCTAACGTCGCCATCGGGAGAGTTCAGAGCCGGGAGCGGAGCAGACTTATTTCAAACAGGATGGCGGCCCGTGGGCGCCGGCATCGAACAGGGGTGTGGGGTTCGAATTGACGCTGCAAAAAGAACAGGCCTTTGACTTCCTTCGCAAATTCAAGCAGGGCCGGATCAACCGCCGGCAGCTGCTGCATTCGCTCAGCCTGATCGGCGCCTTCGGCGCCATCAGCAGTGTCGCTCCCGGCCTGCTGGTCGGGTCGGCGCGCGCTCAGGGCACGCCGAAGCGTGGCGGCACGCTGTTTGCCGCGACGATTGACAAGCCGGTGAACATGGACCCGGCATTCGCCGAGCTCTATTCGTCGATGCAGGTCTACCAGAACGTCTTCTCCAAGCTCGTGAACGCACAGCGCGACGGCACCCTGCTGCCCGGCCTTGCCAAGAGCTGGAGCCAGGTCAGCGACACCGTCTGGGAGTTCGCACTGGTCGACAATGCATGGTTCCACAACGACGAGAAGTTCACCGCGGCAGACGTCAAGTACACGTTCGACCGCCTGAAGGACCCCAATGTCGGCGCGGCCAATGCCGTGTTCGTCGAAGCCCTCGAGGGTGTCGAGGTCATCGATGACACCACCGTCCGCTTTCACACCAAGGCCAACTGGGGCGGCCTGCTGCTGGCGCTGGCCGGTATCGGCGACATCGTCAACCAGAAGGCCATCGAGGCCAACGATCCGCGGCAGGTACCGATCGGCACGGGTCCCTTCAAGTTCGTCGAGTGGGTCAAGGACGACCACATCACGCTCGAGCGCTGGGACAAGTACTTCAAGCCCGACCAGCCCTACCTCGACAAGATCATCTTCCGCGCTATCGCGGACGACACGCAGCGCCTGAACGGCCTGCAGACCGGCGAGTTCGACTGGATCGAGGCCGTGCCGCTGCACCGGGTCGAGGAGCTCAAGCAGAATCCCGAGCTGAAGGCCAACCTGTCCGGCCAGTTCTTCCCGGACGTCATGCTGCTCAACACCACCAAGCCGCCGTTCGACAATCTCGCCGTGCGTCAGGCCCTGCAGTGGGCGATGCCGCGCGACACCATCGCCAAGGTCGTCTGGCACGGTCAGGCGGTGCCCTCGTCCGAACCGGTCTCGCCCTCGAACGTCTGGTACTCGGGTGAGGATTTCTACCCCGCCGCTCCGGATCTCGAGAAGGCCCGCGCCGTCCTGCAGGCGGCCGGTATCGAGAACCTCGATATCGCCTTCGCCGCCCAGCCGCAGGTTGCCACGCAGCCGATGGTCGGCCAGCTGATGCAGCAGCAGCTGCGCCAGATCGGCATCAACCTCGACGTGCAGTCTTTCGAGTCGGCCCGCTGGTTCGAAGAGCTGGTGACCAAGCGTTACGATGTCACCTCCACCTACTGGAGCGTCAGCCTCGACCCGATCGGCCACGCCCTCGCGCCGTTGTCGCACTCGAAGTCCGCCTGGAACTTCAGTGGCTACGACGACTCTCCGGAGCTCGATGCGGCCATCGAGGCGGCCAACTTCACCGTCGACCCCGAGGCCCGCAAGCTGGCTTACGGCAAGCTGGTCCGCCTGCACCAGGAACTGTCGCCGATGATCTTCATGGTCAACATGGACCGCACCTACTGGACGCGGCCCAATGTCCACGGCGTCGAAACCCTGCCGTCCCTCGAAGTGCGTATGGAGAATGTCTGGATCGACGCGTAACCGCTTAGATCGTTCGTTCTGGGGAGAAGCGGATTGAATTCGGCCATCAAGAGACTGCTGCTGCTTGGACCGACCTTGTTCGGCGTCTCCGTGCTCGTCTTCCTTCTGCTTCGCCTCATCCCCGGCGATCCCGCCCAGGTCATCATGGGATTGCGCGCCACCCCCGAGGGGCTGGCCGCAATCACCCGTGACCTGGGCCTCGACCTGCCGCTCCACGATCAGTATTTCCGTTGGGTCGGCGCCCTGCTGCGTGGCGATTTCGGCAGGGACTACCGCTCCAACATCGCGGTTTCCACCCTGCTCGCGACCCGCCTGCCGGTGACGCTGGAACTGACGCTTCTGTCTCTGCTCATGGCGCTGGTGATTGCGGTGCCGCTCGGCGTCATCGCCGCTGTCCGTCCGGGAAGCATCTTCGATCATGCCGCGAGTGCTCTTGGCCTCGTCGGCATCTCCATTCCGGATTTCTGGCTCGGCATCATGCTGGTGCTCGTCTTCTCGCTGACCCTCGGCATGTTCCCATCCTCGGGCTATATCCCCCTTGCCGAGAATGTCTTCGGCAACCTGCGCTCGATGGGCCTGCCCGCGCTGACGCTCGCCACTGGCCTCGCGGCCGTGCTTGTGCGGATCACCCGTTCGGCGGTGACCGAGGTTCTGTCTCAGGACTTCGTCCGCTTCCTCCGCGCCAAGGGGCTGCGGCGCCATGTGATCATTATCCGGCACGTTCTCCGCAATGCCGGCGTCCCCATCGTCACCGTCATCGGCATGCAGTTCGGCTACCTGCTTGGCGGCGCCGTCATCGTCGAGCAGGTGTTCGACCTTCCGGGTACCGGCAGCCTCATCGTCACGGCAACGATGGAGCGCAACTACCCCGTCGTGCAGGCCGGCATCCTCGTTGTCGCGCTGCTCTTCATCCTGGTGAACCTCGCGACCGACCTGCTCTACTCCTGGCTCAATCCAAGACTGGCCGGAGAACGCTCATGACGATCTCCGCCGCCGCTCCACGCAGGTCGCGACTGCCCAGGATTACGCGCGCGAGCGCCGGAGCCGCCATAGTGGCAGTGCTCGCCATCCTCGCCGTGCTCGCCCCGGTGATCAGCGTCTACAAGCCCGAGGACATGGATTTTGGCGCGGTGCTGGCCGGCTGGTCGCTCGCGCATCCGCTGGGCACGGACAATTTCGGCCGCGACGTGCTGACCCGCGTGCTTTTCGGCCTTCAGGTCTCGCTGATCGCGGCGGTGGGATCGGTTGCGGTGGCGCTCGCCGCCGGCGTGCCGCTCGGCTTGCTGGCGGGGTACAAGGGGCGTTGGGTCGATGCCCTGATCATGCGGCCGGTGGATGTGCTGATGGCGTTCCCCGCCATCGTTCTGGTGGTGGCGCTCGCCGGCCTGTTCCGGCAGAGCCTGCCGCTGATGACACTTGCCATCGGCTTCGTCTACGTCCCGATCATCGTGCGCGTCATGCGCAGCGCCGTGCTTGAGATACGCGGCGCCCTGTTCGTCGAAGGAGCGAAGGCCCGGGGGGCGTCTGACCTCAGGATCATGGCACTGCACATCCTCCCCAATGCCGTCGCGCCCGTTCTCGTGCAGGCCTCTACCCTGATGGGGCTGGCCATCCTCATGGAGGCGGCGCTCAGCTTCATCGGACTTGGAGTGCAGCCGCCGACGCCCTCGCTCGGGCTGATGCTGGCCGATGGCCGTTCGTACATGAGCGGTGCGCCATGGCTGGTGATCGGACCCGGGGTCGGCATCCTGGTGGCGGTGCTTGGCTTCAACCTCGTCGGCGATGGCCTGCCCTCGCTGCTCAATCCTTCGGCGGGGAAGCGGTCGTGAGCGCGCTCAAGGTTTCGGACCTCAGCATCGACTTCCAGGTCGGCGACGACTGGCAGCAGGCGGTCAGCAATGTCAGCTTCGAGCTCCGCCCCGGGGAGATCCTGGGGCTGGTGGGCGAGTCCGGTTGCGGCAAGTCCACCGTCGCCTACAGCCTGCTCAAGCTGCTGCCCGGCAATGCCCGTATCAGCAACGGCCAGGTTCAGTTCGACGGGCGCAACCTGGCTGCGCTGGACGACGAGGAACTGCGAAAGCTGCGCGGCGCCCGCCTCGGCATGATTTTCCAGAACCCCATGACTGCGCTCGACCCCGTCCAGCGGATCGGACGGCAGATCGAGGAAAGCCTCGAGGAGCATCTGGGGCTGAACCGAACCGACGCGCGGGCAATGGCCGTCGACCTGCTCCGCAGCGTCGCCATCCCCGCTCCCGAGCAGCGGTACCATGCCTACCCGCACGAACTGAGCGGCGGCATGCGCCAACGCGTGGCGCTGGCCATCGCCATGGCCTGCCATCCGGAAATCCTCATCGCGGACGAACCGACCACCGCGCTCGACGTGACCATTCAGGCGCAGATCCTGCAGCTCATCCGTACGCTTCTGGTCGAGCAGCGCCGAGCCGGGGTGTTGCTGATCACGCATGACCTGGGCGTCGTCGCCGAAGTCTGCGATCGCGTCGCGGTGATGTATGCCGGCGAGATCGTCGAGGCGGGAGACGTACGCTCAATCTTTGCCGATCCGCGCCACCCCTATACGCGGGCCCTGCTTGCGGCTGCTCCCCGCGGGGACGTGCCGCGCGGCGAGCTGGCAACGATCCCCGGCCGGGTGCCGGGGCTGGGCCAGCGTCCGCAGGGCTGCCGTTTCCGCGGGCGCTGTGCATCCGAGCGACCGGCTTGCGCCGATCCGTCCGGTCCGCCGCGCCTTCAACTCGCTCCGGACCGGGAGGTGGCCTGTGTCCTCTACGCCGGGCAGTGACATCATTCTGCAGGCCCAGCGCCTGAGCCGCCATTTCCGTTCGGGTGGCGGTCTCGGCGCAAAACGGGTCAAGGCGGTCAATGACATCGACCTCGAGGTTCGCAGCGGGCAGATCCTGTCGATCGTCGGCGAGTCCGGCTCGGGCAAGAGCACGCTCGGGCGCATGCTGGCCGGCCTGCTCGAACCCACCAGCGGAAGTGTCTTCTACAAGGGCGGGGACATCACCACCTTGGGCCGCACCGAGCGGATGGCCTTCCGCCGCCGCGCCCAGATCGTCTTCCAGGACCCCTACTCCGCGCTCAATCCGCGCATGCGCATCGGGGCGCAGATCCGCGAACCCCTGGACATCCACCGGGTGGGCACGGGGGCCGAGCGTAACCGGCGGGTGGACGAACTGCTCGAGCGCGTGGGCCTCAGTTCGTCCTATGCACGATACTACCCGTCAGAGCTGAGCGGTGGCCAGCGCCAGCGCATCGGCATCGCCATGGCCCTCGCTTGCTCGCCCGAAATCATCGTGGCGGACGAGCCGACTTCAGCGCTCGATGTCTCGGTACAGGCACAGGTCCTGAACCTGCTCGCCGAACTGCAGCGCGACGAAAAACTCACCATGGTGTTCATCACCCACGACCTTGGCGTGGTGCGGCACTTCTCGGACCGGGTGGCGGTGATGTACCTGGGCCGTATCGTCGAAGAGGCAGATACCGCAGCGCTCTTCGCCGCCCCGCGCCATCCCTATACCCAAGCGCTGTTCTCGGCCATTCCCGAGCGCGACCCCACGCAACGCCGGCAGCGGCAGGCCATGAGCGGCGAACCGCCTTCGCCCCTCAACCCGCCGCCCGGCTGCACCTTCCATCCGCGCTGTCCCAGGGCGTCGAGCATCTGCACCGCCGAGGCGCCGGTGCTTGCCGGTTCCGGGGACAGCCACCTGTCCGCCTGTCACTGGGTCAATGACGGCATGCCGTCGGCCGGTTTTTCGCAATCACCCGCTGGAGTATCGCCATGAGAACCATCACGCTGCGCAGCGACGGGAACCACTGGATCGCGGCCTGTCGTGCTGCCAACCTCCTCGCACGGCAGGGGATGGCCCCCCTGTGGGCGACCGCGCCCTTCACCGGTGTGACCTCAGCTGGGCATCGCAGCACCTTCAGGGCGGGAACCATCGTCATTACCACCGAGGCGCACAACCGCCGCCTCGATGCGCTGATTGCCGGGTCTGGCGCCGAAGCCATCGCCGTCACCGACGCGGACGAGATCGTCGGCCACCCCCTGCGCCCGCTACGCATCGCGGTGTATGGCGGCGGCGGTGCCCCCTATAATCACGCCGCGGCCTATGGCGAGCTCGGCTTCCACGTCGATTTCGTGTTCCCGGTGGTCGTACGCGCCGGCGTGCTGTCCGGCTACGACATGTTCGTGGTGCCGGGCGGCGGCAACCGCGCCATGATGGGGCAGATCGATCCGCTGGGCGAGGAGGGCTGCAAGGCCATCGCCAGCTTCGTGAACGCCGGCGGCATGTACCTGGGCTGCTGTGCGGGCGCCTACGACGTGTCGCTGGTCGCGCCCGAATTTCTGCAGATCTGCCCGACCCAGGAGCACCTGCAGATGGTCAACGCGGCCGTGTGGAACTCGGGCACCGAATGGCTGGGCATCCAGTCTCCGGGCGTGGGCGTGCTCCGCTCCCGCCTCGCCGTCGAGCACCCCGTCACCTTCGGCATGCCCGACGAGTTCCCGATCACGCACTACAATGGTCCGTTCTACCGGCTCCAGCCGGGCACGATCGGCCTCGCCTCCGACGCCGTGGGCCTGCTCACTGTCGCCGGCTACGATCCGGGCTTCACGCCTTCCGAGCGCTTCCTCGACGGCGTCATCGCAGACAGCGAGCTGCTCGTCAGCCGCGCGGTCGACTTCGGCGCCTACAACGCCGTCGCGGGCAGTTACGGCAAGGGCCGGGTGGTGATCTTCGGGTCGCATCCGGAGATGGGTCTGAGCCTCGATCTCGACCGCTGGGACGCACCCGTCCGCATGCTGGCCAATGCCGCTCTCTGGCAAGCTATCGAAGGCAGCGGTACGCGCAGCGAGGGTAGGGCCAGCGATGCCCCGAGGTCCGGGGCGTCCGCGCTTGCCGGCCTGGTCAGCGCGCGGCCGAAGATCGCCCGCGTCGTCGAGCTTGCCGAGGACCTGCTGGCTCGCGACACCAGCACTGCCGGCTGGCTCGACAACAGCCTGGCGATGTCGACATTCGGGCTCTCCGGCGCCGAAATATGGAAGCGCAACCTGGCCGGTTTCCGCTCCGGCGCCGACGCGATGCTTGTGAGCATTGCCGCGCTGGAGGCGAAGGTCGCCACGGCGAGCCGCCACGTGGGCGACCCACACGGCGCGGCGGCCGTTGCAGTGGCCGAACTCGACAAGGCGATCAACCATGTAACGCCCATCGAGTGGGATATCGACGTCGGCTACGAAGGGCTGTTGCAGCAGCTCGACCGCGCCACGGACATGCTGGAAAAGGCCATCGCCAACTTCGACCGGGACTTCGCACCGGACGCGAACCCTTACGCTTACCTGGGTGAAAGCCCGTTCCAACTGGCGGTCGGTTCGTACCTGTCCGCTGCCGGTGTGTTCGCCAATTGCGCACTGCTGCTGCGACTGCAGGAAAAACGGCTCGAGAACAGCTTGATGCTCGCCGCGACAGAGCCTGAACTGATGGACTGAGGAGCCCATCACATCACCACCCCAATCAGTGCGCTGCGGTCGCCGCAGCGCAGCCGATGAACTTTGCCCGAGAGGAGCCTTTCAACATGCTCAATTCAGCCGACCGGCACGAGGCGGCTGCGCCGGTGGCAGGCGCCGCTGGTGTCTGCGACCCGGTAACCCTCGAAATCGTGCGCGGCGCCATCTCCGCCGCGCAACGCGAAATGGAAGCGCTTATCGAGCGCACGGCGATTTCCGCGTTCATCCGCGAGAAGAAGGACTTCTACACGGCTCTGTTCGACGGCAATGGCGTCATGGCGGTCGGCTCGAACGTGCCGATCTTCGGCGATGTGACGAGCCCGGTACTGGAGCGTTTCCCGGCCGAGACCATGCAGCCGGGCGACGTTTACTGGTACAATGACTGCTACGCCTCGCGCGGCGCCGTCTCGCACTCCAACGACCAGGTGCTGCTGGCCCCGGTCTTCAACGACGGCAAGCTGTGCGCCTTCGTGATGAGCTGGGCGCATTTCGCCGACATCGGCGGCCTGCGTCCCGGTTCGATCAGCCCTGACAGCACCGAGATCTTCCAGGAAGGCATCATCGTACCGCCGACGCGGCTGGTGACGGCCGGCGAGACCAACCATGCCGCGCTGAACATCTTCCACCGCAACTCGCGCTTCCCCGAGCAGAGCATCGGCGACATGAGCGCGCTGATGGCGAGCGTCGAACTGGGCAGCATGCGCGTCGCCGAAATCTTCGGGCGCTTCGGGCATGACGTGGTGGCCGATGCGCTGGCGCAACTGCTCGCGCGCACCCGCCGCCTCGTCCGCCAGAGGCTCGCCGAGACCTTCCCCTACGGCACCAGCCGCTTCACGGACGCCATCGACAGCGACGGCCACGGCAACGGCCCCCTCAAGATCCGCTTCTCCTTGACGCGCGAGAAGGGCAGCGACGGCGAAGACCGCTTCATCTTCGATGCCTCCGACAGCGACGACCAGACGCCCGGCCCCGTGAACCTGCTGATGAATGCGGGCGTGCCCGGCATGGCGCTGGGGCTCTACTACCTGGGCGGCGATCCCTCGCAGGTCTGCAACGCGGGCGGCCCGCAGGCGCTCGATGAAGTCCGCCTACGCGAGGGCTCGCTGGTACAGCCGAGCTTCCCCGCGCCGCTCGGCATGCGCGGCATGACCATGATGCGTGTGCTCTCGGCACTGAACGGCCTCGTCAATGTCGCCGGCGGCGGCGCCCCCGCATCGCACTCGGCCTACGTGATCGCGCTGCTGCGCGGCACCTACACGACGCCGGAGGGGACCTCCAAGCGCTTCCTCCTCGCCGACGGCATCGGCGTCGGCTATGGCGCTCGCGCCAATGCCGACGGTATCGATGCGGTGTACTTCGTGGCGCAGGAGAACTTCCCCGCCGAGTTCCTCGAGCTGGGTTATCCCATCCGGATGCGTGCCTACGGGGTGGTGATGGACTCGGGCGGTC